>NZ_JAXVAE010000152.1:0-13523 GCF_037460745.1 Hallella sp.
CTTTATTTGATGAATTTTAATAACTATGCGATTTTATCGCATCAGTACTATTTTCCCATCACAATTCAGCTTTTTTTCTACCGCGCTTCTAACTTTTTGTTGTAACTTTGCAGCGCAAACGCGGTGCCTTGCCATCTACCCAAGGCCCCCGCGTCAGCCCATTATCTACCGGCGATAGCAACTACAATAACCAAATAATTAAACAACAGTAACTTTTTCAACATGAAACAATTCGGGCTTCTGCGCAGAGCGCTGATAGTGGTCCTGTTGGGAATGGTGGCCAGCTTCTCGCAAGCGGTCAACATCAACGACCCGGGCATTATCTATCGCATCGTGTGCCAGTCGAACGGCCAGGCCGTGACGAATGGTAACCAGAGCGCACACAACACGTACCTTACGACCGATGCCATTGACCTCTCGGCCGAGGGACAAGACTGGATGATTGTGCCAGTGTCGCCATCCGACAGCATCTATGCTTTCTACAATCCCCATTACGACATGGGCTTCGACATGGCTCCCGCGGCCCAGCAGGCATGGCGCCTCTTGCAGTGGGATCCCAAGTTCACCAGCTCCAACCAGCAGTTTGTCATCAAGCAGGTCAGCGAGGGCGTCTTCCAGTTCCTCAACGTTGCCGGCAATCGCGCCATGACGCTCCGCGCCGACGGCACCATCTACATGGATGAGGACCTCGACGCTGCCAACAGCCACTTCACCCTGCAGGCCACAACCAACAAGGTCGACAAGATCATCAAGGGCTACACCTACCTGCTCCGCAGCAAGAACACCGGTTGGGTGCTCAGCAACCTCGAGAGCCGCAAGTCGGCCGCCCTGCTCTTCACCGAGCCTTATAAGGAGGGAAGCTATGGCCAGCACTGGGAGTACCGCACCGTGGAATATTCCAAGTATGGCTCCACCGGTTATTCCACGGTTCTCTTCAACGCCAAGTACAACTTCGCCATCGACGCCGGCCTGAACGGCAAGATGCTGCCGTTGCAGTATGCGCTCGATGGTTCCAACTACAACCAGCAGGTGTCGTTCGAGCCCGTAGAGGGCCAGCAGGGCGTCTACCGCATCTCCTATAAGTACAACGGCATCGTCTACTACCTCTCCGCCGACAGCAAGGGCGACACCCGCATGATTCAGGACGCCAACGACGAGACTACCTATTTCACCGTGGAGTACACCGACCCCTACGTGCCCGTGCTCTCCGACTGGGAGAACCAGCGCGTGTTCGCCGTCAACAAGGAGGAGGGCCACGCCGCCTACATTCCTTACGCCAACACCGAGGCGCTGCGTGCCGACAAGGCCCGCTACGACAAGCCTTGGCTCGACCCCGCCAGCGACCGTTGGATGACGCTCAATGGCACATGGAAGATCAACTTCGTGAAAGACCCGTCGTTGCGTCCGGGCGAGGATGATTTCTACGGCAACGATGTCAACGTCTCTTCATGGGACAACATCGACGTGCCCTCATGCGTTGAGATGAAGGGCTACGGCGATCCTTGGTATGTCAATGTCGATTATCCCTTCGAGGACAATCCTCCTTACATCACGATGAAGGGCAACCTCTACAACTCGGTCAGTTCCCTGCGCCGCAACTTCACGTTGCCCGCCAACTGGGCCGGCGACCGCGTGTTCCTCCACTTCGACGGTATCTATAGCGGTGCCTACGTGTGGATCAATGGCAAGAAGGTGGGCTACACCCAGGGTGCCAACAACGACGCCGAGTTCGACGTCACGGCTTATGTCCACGAGGGCGAAAATAACCTGAGCGTTCAGGTGTTCCGCTTCACCGACGGCTCATACCTCGAGGGTCAGGACATGTGGCACATGAGTGGCATCCATCGCGACGTGTACCTCTTCGCCACACCGAAGACCTACATCCGCGACCACTACATCACCTCTAAGCTCGACGCCGCCGACGGCTACAAGTCGGGCTCTATGACCGTGGCCCTTACCATGAACAACCGCGACGCTGAGGCCGCCAACAAGGATGTGTGCGTGCGCCTCATCAGCCCCGAGGGACAGCAGGTGGGCCAGCAGAACACCCATTTCGCCTTCAAGAAGGGCGAGAAGGAACTCACGCAGTATGTAACATTCGAGGGCCTCACCAACCTCCAGCTTTGGAACGCTGAGCAGCCCAACCTCTACACCGTCGAGGTGGCACAGACCGACGCCAAGGGGTCGGAGGAAGAGGCGTTCGCCACCAAGTATGGCTTCCGCTATGTGGAGATCCCCAACGACGACCACCGCGTCTACGTCAATGGCAAGCAGGTCTACTTCAAGGGCGTCAACACACAGGACACCCATCCCACCCGTGGCCGCGCCATCGATGTGGAGACCATGCTGAAGGACATCACCCTCATGAAGCAGGCCAACGTCAACACCGTGCGCACCAGCCACTATCCCCGTCAGGCCAAGATGAACGCCATGTTCGACTATTACGGCCTCTATGTTATGGATGAGGCCGACATCGAGTGCCACAAGAACTGGCAGGATGGTGCCGCCATCTCAAGCGACGCCTCTTGGCAGCCCGCCTATCTCGACCGCGCCCGCCGCATGGTGCTGCGCGACCGCAACAACCCGTCGGTGGTGTTCTGGAGCCTTGGCAACGAGAGCGGCTATGGCACCAACCACGACGCCGCCTTCGCCCTCATGAAGACGCTCGACAACCGCATCGTCCACTACGAGGGTGCCACCAACGCCGGTCGCGCCACCGCTACCGAGATGTGGAGCCGCATGTATCCGTCGCTCGATGAAGTGAAGGCGCAGGCCAATGGCAACTGGGCCGAGCAGCCTTTCTTCATGTGTGAGTACGACCACGCCATGGGCAACTCGCTGGGCAACCTCCAGGAGTACTGGGACATCCTCGAGGGCAGCAAGTATGGCATCGGTGGTTGCGTATGGGACTGGGTCGACCAGTCGATCGTAGCTTCCGAGGATATCATGAGCGGCAACCTCATGCAGAACGGCTTCCACAAGTACCGCACAGGTTACGACTATCCCGACGCTCCCCACCAGGGCAACTTCGTCAACAATGGCATCATCAACGCCGACCGTTCTTGGAGCGCCAAGCTCGATGAGCTGAAGAAGGTCTATCAGTATGTGTCGTTCGACCAGTGCCAGACAACTGGCAGCAACACCGCTGAGATCACCCTCACCAACAAGTACGACTTCACCTCGCTGGGCGCCCTGCGTTTGGCTTACCAGGTGGTGGTCGATGGCAAGGTGGCCAATGAGGGCAATGTGGCTCTCGACGACCTCAAGCCGGGCGAGACAGGCTCTGTCACCGTGCCTACCGCCTACGACGAGGCTGAGGCCAAGGGCAAGGAGGTGCTGCTCAACCTGAGCGTTGTGCACCCCGCCGCCACCGCTTACGCTCCCGCCGACTACGCTGTCGCTACCGCACAGTATGTGTTGCAGGATCGCGCCAACCTCGCAGCCGTCGACCTCAAGGGCAGCAGCGCCGAGCCGCTGAGCGTCACCAAGTCGAACGGCGTTACCACCATCAGCAACAGCAAGGTGGAGATCGCCTTCAACACCAACTCGGGCAAGCTCACCAAGTGGTCGCAGAACGGCATCAGCATCGTCAAGGATGGCGCCACACCCGAGTATGAGAACTATCGCTGGATCGAGAACGACGCTCCTTATGGTAGCGACCCCTGGTACGACCAGAGCAACGGCATCAGCAGCCATAAGGTAACCGTCAGTCGTGTGGATGGTGGCAACAAGGTAACGGCCACCGTAACAGGCACCGGCTCATGGGTCAACTACACCTTCACCTACACCATCTATAAGAACGGTGTGGTCGACCTCAAGACCCAGTTCACACCGCAGGTCACCGCCACCGATCTCTATGGCGCCGTGCGTCGTCTGGGCATGCAGCTCGAGATGCCGGGCGAGTTCAGCCAGGTCAACTACTACGCTCGTGGTCCGCTGGAGAACTACACCGACCGTTGCACAGGATCAAACCTCGGTCGCTACGCCACCACCGTGTTCGACATGAACGAGTATTACCTGCGCCCGCAGACCATGGGCAACCGCCAGGATCTGCGCGAGCTCACGCTCTCCGACGGTCAGGGCAACGAGATCAACATCCAGACCGAGGGTCAGGTGGCGTTCTCTACGCTCTACTGGTCCGACCAGACCCTCAAGTCGTATATGCACAACTGGGAGCTCCCCGTGGCCAACGATGCGGCCGACCGCACCATCTACGCCCACTTCGACTATGTGCAGCGTGGCATCGGCTCAGGCAGCTGTGGTCCCGGCGTCATCTCTAAGTATGTGGTTCCCACCTCGGGCACCTATGGCTACACGCTCCGTTTCACCACCTCCAACCCCGTCATTCAGGGCATCAACAAGACCATGAGCGACGTGGAGACCATGAAGGTGTCGCACAACAGCAAGGCCGTCACCGTCAGTGGCGACATCGCCGCTGGCACCTCAGCCCGTCTGTATAACGCAGGGGGTGTGTTGCTCCATCAGGTGAAGGCATCTGGCAACACCCAGCGCCTCCAGCTCCCCCTGGCAGGTCTGCCCGATGGCTCCTACTTCGTGCAGGTCAGCAGCAAGGGCAACCAGTGTGTCCACAAAATCCTGAAATAATCCTACCGCTCATTAGGTAACCTCCATAGCGAGGGAGCAGCCCGGGCCTCCGCCCCGTAGCTGCTCCCTCGCTTCGTTTTGTCCTCCTTTGTGCTCGAGTGCGATCCGTTGGTGCCCTCTCAGTGGTCATTCGTGAGATATCAAACACTGGCGGTGTTTCCTCTCAGTAGTCATTCGTAAGATTCGAAAGATTCGTGTTCTTAATATACAAACACCGGCGGTGTTTCCGTTCAGTCGTCATTACTTCCCTTCGGTCAGTGGGGCTTCGCCGAGTCTCGATAGATTCGTGAGATTACCTCCCGTTGGTCGGTGGGGCTTCGCCGAGTCTCGTGTTCTTTGAAAAATCACCCCGCATTGCCCATTCCACATTCTCAACACTCCTCCCCCAAATATACACTGTTTTTCTCAACGACCACCCGTCCGCCTCCAAATACGCCATTCTTGGCGCATTTGTGTAACCGCCTAACATTCAGACCTTTATGATTCTGGTAGCCCGTTTGTCGCTCCACGCTCCACATTCCACGCCACGAAAGACCACCTTTCGCACCTCGATACCTAAGCTATCGCACCACGAAAGACCATCTATCGCACCACGATACCTAAGCTTTCGCAACGCGAAAGATGCCCAATCGTCAGCCCACGACACGCAAAAAGTAAACCAATTCAACAAACCACCCCAATTCCTTCTCTATCTCATCCAAAAATCCCGCACAACTTTTTAACCAAAAACCACGACACCCCTCCCTCCCGCTTGTCCCACCCACAAGCGCCCTACGCCGCTTACCCGTCTCCCCACAAACATTTTTGCCCACTTTTTCGCAAAATCCCGCTATAATCGTCCCTCGTTTGAGAAAAACGCTGTACCTTTGAGACATGCAAAGAAACCTGTGGACACACGATGAACTGGTGCTTGCCTTAGCTCTCTATTTCCAATTACCCTTTGGGCGTTTGAACCGCAACACGCCTGAGGTGAGAGAACTTGGCCGACTGCTGGGACGTGGCGAAAACTCGGCGGCTCTCCGCCTGGTGAACTTCGCCGCCTGCGACCCTTACATCCTTGCCACAGGGCGCCACGGCATGGCGAGCGGTGCCAAGACCTGCATGCCCGTTTGGGAAGAATATGCCAACAACAAGGAACGACTCTTCAAGGAGGCCGCCGAGATACGCGCACGCCTCCAGCAACAATCCATTGAGCAATCGTTGGGCATCACCACAACCGATTTGGAAGGCAACACCAGAGAAGCGGTGGTTCGCCAAAGGGTCAATCAGAACGTGTTCCGCACGATGATACTCAACAACTACAACGAGCAATGCGCCATCACTGGCATCAACGATTCGCGCCTGTTGGTTGCCAGTCATATCATTCCTTGGGCAGAACGCAAGGACACACGCCTGAATCCCGAAAACGGCATCTGCCTTTCCTCGCTCTACGACCGAGCCTTCGACCAAGGACTCATCACTATACGGCCTGACGACTATACTGTAATGGTGTCGCCCTCATTGCGTGACACCCTTACCCAAGCCACCTACGCTGAGCATTTCGGAAAGATTGCGAACCGAAAGATTATCCTTCCCGAAGAGCATCAGCCCAATGGCACATTCCTACAGTATCATGCCGAGAACATTTATATCAGATAATGATGCAAGACACGAATATCCAAACTGGTGTTTATGAACAGATCATCAACCGACTGTTCCGCTTGAAGTTGGACAGGGTAGACACAGAACGTTTCTTCATTGGCAAGAAAGCCATATCGAAAGACGACGCGGTGCATATCCTGAGCAAATATCTACAGCATCTTATCGAAGTGGCTTTCATTGGCGCTCCCGAGGACGACGGTGCCCAATCCTATACCGACTTCATCAATTCGGTGATCAAGACCTTGGGCCGTGAATTTCGGGTGGACGATACGGAGCTCGACCTGATTGATGCGCAGAAGAGCATCCTAACGGCTGTGATCGATCGCACCAACTGCGAGTATCCTGACATTGAGGCTCACCTGAAAGCCATCACACCCATCACCACGCTGAGTCGTAGCGCCTTGTTCTTTGGAGGACGGGGCCCTACCGACATGGAGAGCGAGCTGAACCGCGAGATACTCTGTGCTGACGAGATATGCTGGGTGGTGTCGTTCATCAAGACGAGTGGACTGAACCTGCTTTGGGATAGTCTGAGAAAATTCACAAGCGAGGGCAAACGCCTACGTATCATTACCACCACCTACACAGGCGCAACCGACTACGACGCCATAGCCCGACTGGCCACGTTGCCCAACACGGAGATTAAGATATCCTACGACGGCACGCAAGACCGCTTGCATGCCAAGTCGTATATCTTCCTTCGCAACTCGGGCTTCCATACCGCCTATATCGGCTCCAGCAACCTCTCGTGTTACGCCCTGAAGGATGGTAAGGAGTGGAACTTCAAAGCCACGCAGTTTGAGTTGCCACAGGTCATTGAGGAGGTGCGCAACTCGTTTGAGGCTTATTGGTGCGACGACACGTTCGAGGACTTTATTCCTGGCGTGAGCGATGAGCGGTTGAAGCGAGCGTTGGGCGCCGATTGGGAAACGCCGTTGCTCGACTTCTCGGCCCTCGACCTCATGCGTGCCAAGGATTACCAACAGGAGATATTGGAGAAGTTGGATGTGGAGCGCCATGTGCACGGCCATTACCACAACCTCGTGGTGGCCGCCACGGGAACAGGTAAGACGGTTATTGCCGCATTCGACTTCAAGCGCTATCGCGAGGCGCATCCCGACTGCCATTTCCTCTTTATCGCCCATCGGCAGGAGATATTGCGCCAAGCCATGCAGACCTTCCGCATTGTGCTCGAAGATCCCAACTTCGGAAGTTTGTGGGATGGCAACAATGAGCCGTCGAGTTACCAGCATGTGTTTGCCAGCAAGGACACGTTGCGCAACCGTATCGACCACTTGTCGCTCACGGAAGACTATTACGACTATATGGTGGTCGATGAGGTACACCATATTGTGGCCCCCACCTATGTAAAGCTCATGACTTGCTTCAAGCCGAAAATACTCTTGGGTCTGACGGCCACGCCGGAGCGTACCAATGAGCAAGAGGACATCACCACCTTCTTCGATGGCCATATCTCAGCCGAGATACGATTGCCCGCCGCTTTGAACGCTGGGCTGCTCGCCCCTTTCCATTATTACGGCATACCCGACAATGTGGACCTGTCGGAGGTGAAATGGAGTGGGCACGGCTACGATGTGGCGGAGCTCTCGCGTATCTACACGCAGAACGATTTCCGCACAGGGCTCATCCTGAAGAAGATGCAGCAATACATAGGCAACAGTAGGCTGAATAAGGTGCGTGCCCTCTGTTTCTGTGTCGATAAGAAGCATGCCACGTTTATGAACGCCAAATTTACGTTGGCGGGATTGCGGACAGACGTGCTGACGAGCGACGACGATGCCCGTCATCGCGCCTTGGTGAGGAAACGATTGCAGAAGGGAGAGATCAACTACCTTTTCGTTGTCGACCTGTTCAATGAGGGTGTCGACATTCCAGAGATCGACACCATTCTCTTCCTCCGTCCCACCGAGAGTGCCACGGTGTTCCTACAACAGTTTGGGCGTGGCTTGCGACTGCATCAAGGCAAGGACCACCTGACCGTGCTCGACTTTGTGGGTCACTCGCGTGCCGAGTTTAGCTATAAGGAGCGTTTCGAGTCGTTGATAGGTCGCCATTCGCGCAACATCAAGGACGAGATAGAGGGTGGCTTCACCAACGCCCCATTCGGTTGTAAGATTAGCCTTGAGGAGAAAGCCAAGGAAGAGATTATTGCCAACATCGACGGTTATCTGCGCAGCCTGAACCGTAACCGTATCGTTAAGGAGATTGCCGCCTATCATGAGGTGTGCAAGGGTGCTTTCTCGCTGAAAGGGTTCTTGGATTATAGTCATGTGCCATTCCATAAGCTCTACGGCAGTTTGACGTGGGGCGAGCTGTGCCAGTTGGCTGGCGTGCGCAAGGAGGTGTCGGCACATGCTGCCCAACTGAAGTTTGCCGTCACCAAGAAATGGTTGGCCACTGACTCGTTCTCTTATTTCTCGCAGTTGTTGCGGTTTGCGGAGCATGGCTTCGCGTGCGACACCACAGCGTTCTCAGAGCAGCAACGCCGTTGCGCCGTGATGCTATATTACGACTTGTACGATGCGGCAGGCCAATACGCAAGCCTTAACGATATGTTCAGCGACTTGGCCTCCGACACGTTGTTTGTGGAAGAATTTAAGGAGGTCGTCGCCTATCTGCGCGACCGTTGCTCAGCACCTGAGAAAGCCGACAATTCGGTTTATAAAGACTGGAGTCCGCTTCGCTTGCACGGTGTCTACACCAAGGCGCAGATACAGGCCGCCCTGGGCCTCTCCACCCTTGAACGCAAGTCGCCCTCGCGCGAGGGAGTGGAACGCTTGAAGAGCATCCAGTTGGAAGCCATGTATGTGGACATCATCAAGAAACGCGAGGAAGGATCGCTCACGGCCTATCAAGACTATGCACAAAACCGCGAGTTCTTCCATTGGGAAACACAGAACCGGGTGCGCGAGGGAAGTCGCGAGGCTGAGGCTTACCGTAACGGCGATAACAACATGCTCTTGTTCGTCAGGCAGCAAGCCGAGCATCCCGACTACGGTTGCCGCATGGGCTTCACCTACCTTGGTCAGGTCACAATGAAAAGCATGGAAGGCTCAAAGCCCATGCAAATCGTGTGGCACCTCAACACCCCTATGTCGGAAGCCACCTATGCCTTCGCCAGCCAATATAAAGCAATCGGATAGAAATGGATTTAACACGTCAATTATTACTATTAAACGGAGAACCTAAGACTTTAGCAGTCGATACAATTCGGAAAATTGGGTCGAAAGGATATCGTGTGCGGTTTAAGAACAGTGCTAAGTATTATAATTACGGCAATGACAAGGTGTCGTGGCTTAGCGATTCCGAATGGATTGACCCTATGTATTCCAAGGTGTTTGTTGGTCGCTCATTGAAATATAATGTACGGGAGATTTGGAAGTTTGCAAGCGGTGGTAAATGCTTTTGGCGAGTTATCCTAACTGATGGTCATGCTTTTGAAGGAGATAGTGCCAAGATAAGGGTATGTACGTCTTGTCTTTCTGATAAGACAAGCAAGAATACGTTTGCTTACCTAAGGCACGTGGCTTTCGTCAATCCATTAGGAAAGGACAAGGACAGCGATGGCATTTTGGCGGACATGTATGACAAAGTGGACTTCGTGGATTCGGAAACGGCTGCCGCCTGCTATCTAAATCCTAACAAATATAAACCTAAGACTCTGAATTGTTCTGACTTGATTTATCCTTTTGGATGCAATGCGAGTCAAAAGACTGCTGTGGCTGCTGCTTTTAAGCATCAGATGAGTGTTATACAAGGACCTCCTGGAACAGGTAAAACGCAGACTATCTTGAACATCATAGCCAATATCGTCCGACAGGGGAAAACGGTTCTGGTTGTGTCAAACAATAATTCTGCAACGGCTAATGTGCAGGAAAAGTTGGAGAAGTATGGTACGTCTTTCATTGTTGCGCCACTTGGAAGCAGGGAGAATAAAGAGAAATTTATAGCTAATCAACCGCCTGTTCCTACGGAATGCTTCACTTGGGAACAGCCTTTCTATGAAACAATTAGTAAGAGCCGGATGTTGTACACCACATTGCAACGTCTTGACAAAGTGTTCGCTTTGCAAAATGAGCGGGCTAAGCTTTTACAGGAGCAACAAGCAGTAGGGTTGGAGTGGAAACATTTTTGCATGGATAATGGCATAGGCGAAAGTGTGAAGACGCCGCACCGCGTAAGCTCTAAGAGCATTATGAGGTTGTGGCTGAACTACCAAGTATATGCCAATGGAGAAAAACCTGAGCCGACAAACTTCTTTTCAAGATGGATAGAGCAAATCAGAACGTGGTGGATGGAATGGTTGTGCAAGCATCGCCTTCATGTCGAAAACAAGGTTGACAAGAATAATTTTGGCCCGCTCGTTAAAGAACTTCAGATGTTATATTATCTGAACAGGCAAATAGAGATAAAAAAGCGAATCGGTTCTGTAGAAAAAGAGTTATCCTCGTATGATGCAAAGAAATTGGCCAATGCTCTGACGGAGCTTTCGATGTCATTGTTCAAGTCCTCTCTGTTTGAACATTACGAGAAACATAAACGTCTAAATTTTGCTGCCGTCAATGAGTTGAGAAGGTATGGTGAGGAACTTATGAAGCAATATCCTGTTGTTCTTAGCACTACGTTCTCTGCTCGCTCCTGCATTTTCACGGATAAGCCGTATGACTATATTATTATGGATGAGGCTTCGCAAGTGTCGATTGATACAGGTGCGTTGGCTTTGACGTGTGCAAGGAATGCTGTTATTGTAGGAGACACTTTGCAGCTTCCAAATGTGGTAACAGATGAAGATCGGGAAAAACTCAATGTTATCATGAGGCAATACAACATCGCCCAAGGATATGATTGCGCAAAGAACAGTTTCTTGCAATCTGTTTTGGATGTGATCATGGATGTTCCTGAAACTTTGCTTAGAGAGCATTATCGTTGTCATCCTCGTATTATTAATTTCTGTAATCAGAAATTCTATGGAGGAAACTTGCTCATTATGACAGAGGATAAGGGCGAGAATGACGTGGTGAGTGCTATAAGGACGGTGAAGGGTAATCATGCCGTAAACCACTATAATCAGCGTGAGATAGATGTGGTGAAAGAGGAAGTGCTGCCGAAATTGAAAGACTTCGACAGCATAGGAATAGTAACGCCATATAACAATCAGGTGGATGCATTCAACAATCAGTTGAATAGAGTAAAAGCTGGAACCATTCATAAGTATCAAGGTCGTGAGAACGACGCTATCATTATGAGCGTGGTAGACAATCAAATTACAGAGTTTGCTGATGACCCCAATATGTTGAATGTTGCGGTGTCGAGAGCAAAGAAAAAGTTCTGCTTGGTAATGACAGGCAACGAACAAGAGAAGCACGGTAACATTACTGATTTATTAGACTATATAGCGTATAATAATTGCACAGTAACGGAAAGCAAGTTGGCTTCTATATTCGACTATTTGTATGAACAATACACGGAGCAGCGAATGGTATTTCTCAAATCTCATCCGCAAATATCGGAGTTTGCTTCTGAAAATTTGACTTACAACATGCTCGTTAATGTTGTCGCGTCGGATCCTCGTTTTAAGGTCTTAAATGTGTTGTGCCATATTCCCTTACGTGAAGTTGTTAAGGATACTTCGCTGATGAATGAAGACGAATTGAAGTATGCGGGGAACTATAATACGCATTTGGATTTTCTTATCATTAATCGAGTAAGCAAGCAACCTGTAGTTGCTATAGAAACGGACGGGTATTCATACCATAACGAAGAAACGGATCAACATCGTCGTGACTTGATGAAAGATCATATACTTTCCAATTATGGTTTGCCTTTGTTGAGGCTTTCTACTAAGGGTAGTGGTGAACGAACCAAGGTTGTGGAATTGTTGAATACTCTGATATAGAGTTGTTGTCGTAAGTTTAGATAAAAAGAGACATCACGTTAGTCTATCTTGTGCTTGGCAAAGAACTTAAACAATATAGAACATCATTTAATGGCGTTACAGGTTATAGAATACGTTGAGGCTTTTTCGCATCTCCACACGGCGAAGGTGAAGGGGCGGAAGGCTCCGCATAAGGCGGTGCTGTTGCTGGCTATCATAGATTTGGTGGAGAGCAACGTGATAAGGTATCCGCAAATCGAACTGACGGATGAGTTGGTGAAGCAGTTTCGGGAGGTGTGGCGGAGGTACCTGGGGCAGTCGGCTATCTTTACGCCCGACATAACGAAGCCGTTCTTCCACATGCAGCACGAGCCATTCTGGAGACTGGTGGGAGCGCACGATGTGGAGGCGATGATGGCGGCGGAGCAGCGACCTTGGCGCAAGGACAAGGCCGACAGGAAGGAGCTGCCAAAGGGTAGCTACTCGGTGGCGGCGATGCGCGCCGCCTTTGCTTACGCTGAGATGGACAACGGCCTGTTTGCCGTGTTGCAGAACGAGGACGCACGGGCCATGCTGCGTGTGGTGCTCATCAACGAGTATCTGACGAACCAGCCGACCAAGACGATGCCTAACCTCGCCCAACTGATGATGGCTCTGCCGATGATAGCGCTCGTGGCGTAACGCCGCGCAGCGACGGTGGGGTGGGGGCGGAGGCCAAATAATGTGAGAAATGTTTGGCTGTAAGCTATGATTTGATTAAATTTGCAGTGAGATAATAAACATTAGAAACCTTTTAGAAACCTTTTATTGCTGTATGGCAGACAACAACAATCAAAATCAAGTGAAAATAGAGCTGCGCCCCGAAGTGGCGCAGGGCGAGTACTCGAACCTGGCGATGATCAACCACTCAAGCAGTGAGTTTGTGATCGACTTCGCGCACATGCTCCCCATCGCTCCCCCGCAGATCTTCAGTCGTGTGATCATGGCTCCCGAGCACGCCAAGCGCTTGCTCTACGCCCTGCAGGAGAACATCGCACGCTACGAGAAGGAGTTTGGTGAGATTAAACTTCCCCAGGCTCCCGCTCCCCAGAGTGGCCTCACCGCCATGCCCTTCGGCACGGGTAAGGCCTAATCGGCTCGCAACCCCAACGGTTAGCCCCTTCTGCACACTGCGGAAGGGGCCTTTTCGATTTTACCCATCATTCCACCTGCCATCTGCGCCGATCTCTGCAATCCGTGGGCGTGTTCTCCCACTTGTCTTTTCAAACGCATTGAGCGCTTAGGTTACTCCCACAGATCCCGCCGATTTGCACAGATGCGTTGCGTTCCGCATGCGAAAGAATCCGTGCGCATCGGTGAAATTACCTCCCGTTCGGTCGGT
>NZ_JAXVAE010000153.1:0-15218 GCF_037460745.1 Hallella sp.
ATCTTCAGATAATTTAAGGGGTGGAAAACATGACAAGCTAAATCCGTTTAAGACAGTTTGCTATCCCTTAGCTTATCGATGGACTGCTGTCAGAGTGGCGTTTGCCTTTTGTTAGCTTATCGTTGGGCTGCTGTCAGAGTAGCGTTTGCCTTTCGTTAGCTTATCGATGGGCTGCTGTCAGAGTGGCGTTTGCCTTTCGTTAGCTTATCGATGGGCTGCTGTCAGAGTGGCGTTTGCCTTTCGTTAGCGCCGATATCCTTATTTAATAGGGCCACTTTGCTGTTGGGATAGAAGCTGGGTGCAACTGGAATAGAAGCTGGGCGCAATTGGGTTAGAAGCTGGGGGCGACTGGGGCGGGGAACGGATCGTCGTCGCCGAGGTCGTCGCTGTTCATGCGAGAGCCGATGTATTCGCCTCCCATGCTGTCTGACAGAGGCGCGGGAGCGGCATCCTCGGGGTTGAGGAAGCGCGTGTATTGGCCTTGGAACGACAGCAGAACGTCGCCCGTGGCGCCCTTACGGTGCTTGGCAATGATGATCTGCGCCTTGCCGCGAAGGTCGTGGCCCTTTTCGTCTTGGTAGATGTGGTAATACTCAGGACGGTGCACAAAGAGCACCATATCGGCATCCTGCTCGATAGCTCCCGACTCACGCAAGTCGCTCAACTGTGGTCGCTTGCCCTCCAATCCCTCACGGTTCTCCACCGTACGGTTGAGCTGTGACAGGGCGATGATGGGCACATCGAGCTCCTTGGCCAATCCTTTGAGCGAGCGAGAGATGGTCGACACCTCCTCCTGACGGCTTCCGAAGCGCATGCCATTGGCGTTCATGAGCTGCAGATAGTCGATCATAATGATCTTCACACCTTTCTCGCGAACCAGTCGGCGGGCCTTTGTGCGCAACTCGAAGATCGACATACCAGGCGTATCGTCCACGTAAAGCGGTGCGCCGGTGAGTCGAGCCATATACTTGTCGAGGCGTTGCCACTCGTCGGGGAAGAGCTGTCCGTTCATGATCTTGCGTCCCTCGATTTCACAAACGTTAGAGATGAGACGGTTTACAAGCTGCACGTTGTTCATCTCCAATGAGAAGAAGGCGATGGGCTCCTTGTAATCGACCGCAATGTTCTTGGCGATGGAGAGAGCGAACGAGGTCTTACCCATGGCCGGTCGACCGGCGATGATGACGAGGTCACTCTTCTGCCAACCCGAGGTGATGTTGTCGAGCCCCGTGTATCCCGACGGAATGCCCGTCAGGCCACTGGTCTGCGATGATGCCTTCTGCAACATCTCCATGGCCTGTCGCAGCACAGGGTCGATCTGCGTGTAGTCGGTTCGCATGTTCTTCTGCGAGAGTTCGAAGAGGTTGCTCTCCGCTTCCTGCATCAGGTCGTCCACGTCTACCGTCTGGTCGAAGGCCTTCGTCTCGATGACCGAGGCAAAGGAGATGAGCTGGCGGGCCAAGAATTTCTGTTGGAGAATCTTGGCGTGGTATTCGATATGGGCCGACGACGCCACATGAGCCGTGAGGTCCACCACGTAGGTTGGTCCGCCCACGTCGTCGAGTGTGCCCTCTTTCTGCAGTTCGTTGGCCACGGTCATGATGTCGACCGGGTTCTGGGCCATGTTGAGCGTTTGTATGGCTTGGTAAATTTTCTGGTGTCGCGGCTCGTAGAACGTTTCGGGTCGCAGCATCTCCGATACCACGGAGAAGGCGTCCTTGTCGATCATGAGCGCGCCGAGCACCACCTTCTCCACGTCGACCGCTTGCGGCTGCAGATGTCCGTAGGTAGGGTCGATGGGCGCAGGCGTGCGCTTTCGGCGGTTGGCCGAGGTGTTATTTGTTTCTGGCATGATTGTTTGTGGTGTTGGGCAGATGCGGCACGCCTATTCGATAGACATGCCACCCTGCTGGGTTGGTGGGCCAATGCGCCCGCCTTAGTTTTTCTTTCTCAGTTTGAGTTTGGGGATATTGACCTTGTCGCCCGCCTTCAACTGCTTGCGACCCGGGTTGACGGCCTCGATGTAACACTCCATGCCCGGTCCGAGTTGGGTGCGGCTGATGCCCTCGAGCGTCTGTCCAGCCTTTGCCGTAACGGTTCGATCAATACCGATAATGGTGTATGCGCCCGTACGGATGCGTACATCCTTATTATATTTATCTTGCTCCTTGCTGTTGTTCTTGGCCTCAGTAGGCTTGTGTTGTTGTGCCTTTTGCTTTGCAGCGGCTTCGTTGGCCTTCTTGGCAGCTTCCTCCTTCTTGGCGCGTTCGGCTTGTTCGGCCCCTCGCTTGGAGGCTTCTTGTTCCACCTGCTTGGCCTTTGCTTGCTCGGCTTCGGCCATTTTCTGGCGAGCCCCCTCGTCCTCTTGCAATTTGCGCGCCGCCTCCAGACTGTCCTTTTTGGCTTGCGCCACAGCCGCAGAGTCGACCGATGCGTTGAGGATGGCTTTTCCTTGCGGCGTTCGCGAGGCAAGAATGGCAGCCGCTTCCAGGTGCTCTATTCGGTGGTCGCGTTGCGAAATCTGCATGGCCAGGTAGAAGATGCCAGCCACACACGCCAGCAACAGGAAAGCCGAAATGCCCAGGAACCAGCGCATGAAACGGTTATGGCGAACCATTTCTTGCTGCATTAGGATGACCTGGTTGCGCGCATCGTCGATCTCACGTTCGGTTTCCGACACGGTTTGCACCATCTCAGCCGTTGTCTTGGTCGACGACGTTGGGCGAGGTTGGTCCTCGTTGGTCTGCTCTGAAGTGGCGTTTGTTGGCGCAGCAGCGTCGTTGATGCTTTCAGAAACTTCATCCTGCTCGTCGTTGGTGGCTCCTTCCGTGGGATGGGAAGGGCCGTTGGCCTCATTGGGAGTGGTTCCCTCAATGGGCTCAGAGCCAGGAGCCACAGGCGTGAATGATTCTTCTCGTTTCATAGGTTCGGTTGTTTTGATGGGCTCATTGTCGGAGACGACGGTCTTTGCTGCCACAACCGTCTCTTCGGGAGTGCCGCCTTGGTGGGTTGAATGGTCGTTGATGCCCTCGCCGTATGTGGTTTCGGTTTCGTCGTTCTTAGTCGAAGCCGTTTCGTCTGGCTGCGTTCCCAACACGTTGGTTGTGCCAGAGGCAGCTTCGCCCTCAGAGGTTTCCGCCATCTTGTCGTCTTGCTTTGCAGCGTCGGTCGTGATCGGTTCGGTCACCGTTTCGTCGTTGTCGGTCATGATGATGTCTTCGGTTCCTTCCTCCACATTGGCGAAATGCTCATCGATAGCCGTGAAGTCGACCCCGTCGTTAATGGGAACGGTTTCGAATTGCGAGAACGGTCGGTTCACCAACTCACGCATGGCGCTATCGGGAGTGAACGAAACCTTGTCGCGCCCCTCGATGACAATGGGCTCGCCCGTGTTCACATCCACGCTCTTGCGCGAAGCCACGGGCACCACCTTGAATGTGCCCAATCCCTTGACCTTTACCTGTCGGTCGGTCTCGATGCCCTTGGAGAGCACGTCGAACATCTTCTCCACAAACTGCTCTGCCGCTTCTCGCTCCAGTCCATACTTGTCGACCAGCGCCAGAGAGAGCTCCTTAAATCCTATCTTGCTCATGGTTGGGAATACTAAGCCTTATTGAGTTTGTCCTTGACCGACTCCTTTGGGCGGAAGTTCAAAACGAGTTTTGGAGGCACCAACATACGTTGTTGCGTGCCGGGATTGACGATGATTCGCTCCAGTCGCTTCTTCACCTCGAACGTTCCGAAGTTGGGAATGAGCACGCTGTTTCCCTCCTCGAAGCTGTCGCCCATCTGTTCGATGACGGCGGCCACCATTTTCTGCGTATCGGTTTGCGTGTAACCCGACTGTTGCGCCAGCTCGGCTATATACTCTTTGTTGTTCATACTTCTCCGTATAAGTCAAATTCGTCACTGTCGGTGATGTGCACCTGGTAGTAGTGTCCGGTGCGCAACGTGCGACCTTCGGCGGGTATGAGCACCTCCGGGTCCACCTCGGGCGAGCAGCTCTCGGTGCGCCCCACGTAGTAGTCGCCCTCCTTTCGGTCGATCACCACGAGTTGCGTGGTTCCCACCTTGGCCGCTTCCAGCTCCTCGCTGATGGTCTGTTGCAACGCCATCAGCTTGTCGAGGCGTTGCTGTTTCACCTCTTCGGGCACATCATCCTCGTAATGCAACTGCGCATAGGTGCCCTCCTCCTCCGAATAGGCGAAGGCCCCCATGCGGTCGAAGCGCTGTGTGCGCACGAAATCCATGAGTTCCTGGAAGTCGTCGTCGGTCTCGCCGGGGAATCCCACCATGAGCGTGGTGCGCAGGGTGATGCTCGGCACCCGCTCGCGGATGGCCTTCAGCAGGGCCAATGTGTCGTCCTTGGTAACGTGGCGGTGCATGCGTTTCAGCACCGAGTCGGAGATATGCTGCAATGCGATGTCGAGGTACTTGCACACGTTGGGCTTCTCGCGCATCACGTCGAGCAGCTCCATGGGGAACTGGTTGGGGTAAGCGTAGTGGAGCCTGATCCACTTCACCCCCTTGATGTCGGCCATTTGGCTCACCAGCTCGGCGATGCGCGTGCGGCCATAGAGGTCTACGCCGTAATAGGTAAGTTCCTGCTCGATGACTTGGAACTCGCTGACGCCCTGCCCAACCAGTTCCCTCACCTCGTCGAGAATGTCCTCGATGGGTCGTGAAACGTGTCGGCCTGTGATGAGGGGGATGGCGCAATAGGCGCAATGGCGGTCGCATCCCTCCGCTATCTTGATGTAGGCGTAGTGGGAAGGCGTAGTCAGCTTGCGAAGGCTGTTGGCGTCGGTGCGTCGGCGTGTGAAACTCTCGTTGTCGGCATCAGTAGTGTCGGCCGGTCCGAGGTCGTTGACCAACTGCTTGAAGTTGAACTTGCCGTAGAACTTATCCACCTCGGGCAGTTCGGCCTCGAGCTCCTTCTGATAGCGCTGCGAGAGGCATCCCATGACATAAAGCTTATTGAGTCGGCCTTCGTTCTTGGCCTCCACAAACTCGAGAATGGTGTTGATGCTCTCCTCGCGTGCGTCCTCGATGAAGCCACACGTGTTGATAACCGCGATCTCTCCCTGCGGACGCTTGGCGTCGTGCACGCAGTGGTAACCGTGGTTCTCAAACAAGCGCATGAGCTGTTCCGAGTCGACGAGGTTCTTGGAGCACCCCATCGTGATGATATCTATCTGATTTTTCTTCACTTTTGGTGTTAGAATAACGAGTCAACGAATTCCTTCTTGTTGAAGAGCTGCAAGTCTTCCATCTTCTCACCCAGTCCGATGTACTTCACGGGCACCTTTAGCTGGTCGCTGATGCCGATGACCACGCCGCCCTTGGCGGTGCCGTCGAGCTTGGTGATGGCCAGCGATGTGATCTGCGTCACGGCCGAGAACTCCTTGGCCTGCTCAAAGGCGTTCTGTCCGGTCGATCCGTCGAGCACCAGCATCACCTCGTCGGGAGCGGAGTCGACCACCTTTTTCATCACGTCCTTGATCTTCTTCAACTCGTTCATGAGGCCCACCTTGTTGTGCAGTCGGCCCGCTGTGTCGATGAGCACCACGTCGGCCCCGTTGGCCTTGGCGCTCTGGAGGGTGTCGAAGGCCACGCTGGCGGGGTCGGCGCCCATCTGCTGCTTCACCACGGGCACACCCACACGGTCGCCCCAGATCTGTATCTGCTCCACGGCGGCGGCGCGGAAGGTGTCGGCCGCTCCGAGGTAAACTTTCTTTCCGGCCTGCTTAAACTGCCATGCCAGTTTGCCGATGGTGGTGGTCTTACCCACACCATTGACGCCCACCACCAGTATTACATACGGCTTGTGGTCGGTGGGAAGGTCCCAGCCCGAAGCGTCGGCGGTGTTGTTCTCCGTGAGCAGCGATGCAATCTCGTCCTTGAGAATGCCGTTGAGCTCCGATGTCGACACATACTTGTCGCGTGCCACGCGCTCCTCGATGCGGCGTATGATTTTGAGCGTGGTGTCCACGCCCACATCGGAGGTGATGAGCACCTCTTCAAGGTTGTCGAGCACCTCGTCGTCGACTTTCGACTTGCCGGCGATGGCGCGGCTGATCTTGGTGAAGACGCTCTGCTTGGTCTTCTCCAACCCTTGGTCAAGGGTCTCTTTCTTTTTCTTGCTGAATAATCCGAAAATTCCCATCTTGATAATTGGTGTGAGCAAATTGATGAATGTGCCGTGGGTGGAGCGCGAGGGGGTGGCTTTCGCTACACCGAAGGGCATATTAATATGCAAAGATACTAAATTTATTCGATGTTGAGGCTATTATTTGTTGCATTTCTGCTTTTTATACCTAATTTATTGTAAATGGGGATTATGAGGGGTGTGGGCAGGGTTGATATGCATAGCCGTTACGGCCAACATTCTCTTATGTGACAGCATAAAGAACAAGGCGACTTGTTGATCGCTTGGATTATTAAGGGAGGTAGTGTGGTATGCCTAAACGATTCTTTTGTCAGAGTGGGGATGTGTATATGTGCTCTGTGGACGCCTGTCCTGTCAGAGTGGAAGCATTTATACGAAACGTATTGTTAAGACCTTTGGTAAAGAGCTGTGTCGGATTCTTGAGTGAACTAGTGTTTGAAAATGTTTTTAAAGACAAAATACCCTTTCTTATGCAAGGTTTTGTGCTGCTTGGTATATATGAGGCAGTAAACCAACATAAGTAGAATGAAAAAGATTGTAATCGCATTGGCTGTTATGGCCACGGTATTAACCAGCGCATCTTGCGTGTCAAGCAAGTTTGGCAGTAAGGATCATCAGCACCTTTCCAGTGTTAAAATTGGAGGTAAGAAAGTGAAGTATCAGATGGGCCACAATTACTTCTTCCGAAACGACACCGAGATCCCGCAAGAGTCTCTCATTACTTCACAAGCGGATTTTGAGCGTCTGTTCTCGCCTGCAGCAACAATGGGAAAGAATGGGACGCCTACAAAGATCGATTTCTCTAAGCAGATGGTTATTGGTGTGGCGTTGCCCGCAACAAATGACTATAAGGAAATTGAGCCTATAGCGCTTACTTGTCAGGGCAGCGAGCTGACTTTATCCTATCGTGTAAAGCTAGGTCAGCGCGGCATGAGCTATACCATGCGGCCTATGCTTTTACTCGTCATAGATAAGATAGAAGGCGTGGGCCATTGCGAATTAAGGGAGATGTAATTATAGAATGAGAACATGCTTCATGCAAACAGTCCACGCGGGCATGGGAATGTCTGCAGGACGGGTAGAATAACATAACTCTCTTCGTGTCCCATTACCATTGTCAGCCGACAATAGGTAATGGGATTTTTGATAATTACAAACTATCGTTTATATTTGCGCTTAAGCATCTGCTTGTATTCCCAATGCTTATCATGTGCTGCTTTTATGTCTAGGGCTTTCTCCAGTAATGCTTGGCTCCAACCACGTGATTCTATATACTTGCATAAGAAATAGTGGAACATATCGTCATTATTTGAGAATAGCGTAAGATTTTGGAAACATTCCTTTTCTGAAAATGGCGTGTTTTCTGTGGCAAAGCGCATGCGATTGATGTCAATCAGCTGAAAATCATAGCCGCTTTCAGATCTCCGGTAAAGTACGTTTGTGCTATTGAGATCTTTGTGTAGTACGCCTTTTTCATGCAGCATGGCAACGAATCTGGCAAAAGAAGAAGCCAACAGTTTGTCATAAGGTTGTTGGACTATCAGACCAAGAACTATAGGTTGCCAATCTGTAAGCTCACAGGCATAATAATCTTGGACAACCATGCCATATCGCCTCATTTCCACATATCCGATTGGCAAAGGGGTGTTGATTCCTAGTTTGCTCAGCTTCTTTCCGTTCAGAAACGATTTTTTAGCTTTTCCCATAGAGAAAAGGCTCAACCATTGCTTATACCTATTGTTGGCTTTGAACCTTTTCACAACAACATTCCTGCCTTTCATGGCAAAGCAACGAATTTCATTGCGCCCTTTGAATATCAGCATTCCTTTCCCTTCCTCAAACTGCTGTGGAAGGGAAAGAAATTGCTGCGCTCTGTCAGCAAAGCCAGTTGATAGTTCATAATGTAATGGTCCCATAAGCGATAGCAAAGGTACAAAATATCGCGAGGTTAGACAAGTAAGATGATAAAAATCAGAGAATAATTAAAGTTTTCTCCTTTTCCATGCAAGATTTTGGCGAGGATGTAATTTTAGGTGTAAAAGAACATGAGAAATGGATACAAATCAAACCAACTTATCGTCCATGCAACTTCCATCAGAGCCTGGATCTCCGATGCGTGGCAAAGTGCTGTTTTTGCTCAGCCGCTTTCTTGATGGCGGCATTGACACCGTACTTGTTGAGTACCTGAACGCACTTGTCTCCCAGACCAGCTACGAGGTAACTCTTTGCATCAACGTCTGCATGGAAGATTTGGAAGTGTACAAGGCGCGCATCCCGAAAGGAGTAAAGGTGGTGTATCTGGTTGAGAATCGCCTTCTCACCTGGTATAAGCGTCGTAAAATAACCCATGGCAAGAGTTTGTTGGGTATTGGTGATGAACTATTGCTCAATCCTATTCGCCGCTCATCAGCCCGTCACCAACTTCACGAAATGTCATCAGGGTATGACGTAATTATAGATTTTGACTGCACGCATGGTTCTTTTTTGAAAGGTATCCATGGTCCTCGCATGATCAGCTTTTATCATTTTAGCCTCGATGCTGTCCGTCAGCATGACGCCCGTCATCTACGTCGTCAAATAGCAAAAATGTCTGTTTATGACAAGGTCGTTTTGCTAAGTGATGCGATGCTTAAGGAGGCGCAAGTTCTCATGCCGGAGTTGAAAGACCATTTTCATAGAATCTACAATCCGGTAGATTTGCAGCGCATTATCCAGCGTGCACAAGAACCGGTGAACGACGACCGGATCAACAAGCCATTCATGCTTACTGTTGCCAGGCTAGAAGAGAATCAGAAAGACCTCACTACCCTTATCAACGCATACAGCTTGTTGAGAGGATCCAATGTGCCGAAACTTTACATCGTCGGTGAAGGCCACAGTCGCGTCCAACTTCAGAACCATATAGACACCCTTGGCCTTCGTGCTGACGTCGTGTTGCTCGGGTTTCAGGAAAATCCGTATCCATGGATGGCCAAGGCCAAGCTGCTGCTGCTCAGTTCAAAGTTTGAAGGCCTGCCCACCGTACTCATTGAAGGTCTTATGCTGGGTAAACTCATGGCCGCTACTGATTGTCCAACTGGTCCATCAGAAATTCTCGACCATGGACAAGCGGGGGTGCTTGTTCCCGTGGGCAGCACATCTGCAATGCGGGATGCCATGCTAGAAATTCTAAATAACAACAAACTTCAAACTTCGCTTCTGAAAAATGTAGAAGAGCGACGCTGGATGTTCTCACCCCAATCGAGTGTTAGTCAGCTCTGCGCACTCTTCTAAAAAACTTTCGCGTATTTACTGTCAGATACGCGCGTAGTTCAACACTTGATACGCTTGTATTCACTATTTGATATGCCCGTATCTCTACCGAAATACGAGAGTGTTAGGGGAACTATACGCATTTCCCAAAGCGCTAACAAGCTGGGATAGAACGTAATGCTCTAATAAACAGTAATTTGTAAAAAATGTTCAACCCTATAACAACAACCCCATATTGATTCAAAATGGCTATATCAGTTGTAATTAACACCTATAATGCTGCAAAGCAATTAGAGAGGACGCTGGAGTCTGTTACAGACTTTGACGAGATTGTTGTATGTGATATGGAAAGCACCGATCATACTTTGGACATAGCCAGAGGTTATGGTTGCAAAATCGTCACTTTTGAGAGAAAAGACTATAACATCGTGGAGCATGCCCGTAACTTTGCTATCAGTCAAGCCAGCAATGAGTGGGTATTGGTGGTTGATGCAGACGAAGTGGTTACATCAGAAATGCGTAAATACCTTTATGCCCAAACGGCCCAAGAGACAACGCCGGATGGTATTTTCCTTCCTCGTAGAAACTACTTTATGGGGCAGTTTATGCATGCTCTCTATCCCGACTATCAGTTGCGTTTCTTCCGTAAGAGTCAGGTGTGTTGGCCTGCCATTATTCATACTCAGCCAAAAGTAGACGGGCGTTTGGTTCATGCTCCGAAAAATGGCATGGTCGCCTTTGAGCATTATCAAGATGACTCCATAAAGGCAAGATTACAGAAAACAGACATATACACAGATAATGAATGTCCAAAGCGAAAGGCCCGGCATTTTGGCACTTCATCTTTGGTCTTTCGGCCGATTCATAGATTCCTGAAGGCCTATCTGTTAAAAGGCGGTTTCCGAGATGGCTTGCCAGGCTTCATTTTTGCCTGTTTGGAGGCTTATTATCAACTGATAATGGTAGCCAAGTTATGCGAACAGCAGAAACAGCTGAAAGTAGAGGAACCCACATCAAAAGTTTCAAAAATCATCGTTATTTCAAAATTCACAACTCAGAATGCTCAAACAGTTTCTATCAATCATGTCGCGCTACCTTAGTCCATATCGCGCCTATCTGGCGTGGGCTATCGTGCTCAATTTCTTTTCCCAATGGATGAATGTCTTTTCGTTCGTTGTACTTATTCCTATACTCAACATCCTCTTTAAGATTGATCATACCGTTTATCACTATCGTCCTTGGACTGTTGAGACACTTGACAAGGATCTTATTGTCAACAATGGCTATGCTTATGTTCAGGAACTTATCGCCAACCATGGTGCCTTTCTGACATTGGTACTTATGGGCGTCGTTCTTATTGTGATGACTGCCATAAAGACGGCTGGAACTTTTGCTTCGTCTGCCGTTATGGTTCCACTGCGTACTGGTATTGTGCGTGACATTCGCACGGAGTTGTACAACAAAGTGCTCCGTCTTCCGCTTTCATTCTTCAGTGAAGAACGCAAGGGCGACATCATAGCCCGTATGAGCGCCGATGTTCAAGGTGTGGAGAACAGCATCACATCGAGCATCGACATGCTCATCCGACAACCGATTGCTATTTTGGTTTGCTTTGCCACAATGCTCTCTGTATCATGGCAGCTTACGCTATTTGTCATTTTTGTGACACCTGTGGCTGGTTGGGGAATGGGCAAAGTTAGTCGCAGGTTGAAGAGTCAGTCAGTAGCAGTGCAGTCACAATGGGGTGATATCATCGCCCAGCTTGATGAGACATTAGGCGGACTACGCATTATCAAGGCATTCATCGCTGAAACCAAGATGGGACGCCGTTTCCGTTCAATTAATGACAATTATCGCCGTGGAATGAGTAGCATGGTTATTCGGCAGAATGCGGCCCATCCCATGTCTGAATTCTTAGGAACTGTGGTTATTGTCATTGTTCTGTGGTTTGGCGGATGGCTCATCCTCAATGGCACAAACATGATAGATGCCTCTACGTTCATCTTCTATATGGTTATCCTATACAGCGTCATCAATCCCTTGAAGGAGTTGTCAAAAGCCACTTACCAAATTCCCCTTGGATTGGCCAGCATGGATCGTATTGACTTTATTCTAAAGGCAGACAATCCCATTAAGGATCCTGCTACACCCATCAGGCTAAAAGACTTTGAAACGGAGGTGACCTTGGATGATGTTTCATTCCATTATGTGGAAGGACGCGATGTGGTGAAACATGTGAGTCTACGAGTGCCCAAAGGAAAGACAATTGCTCTCGTTGGTCAGTCGGGCTCGGGCAAGTCGACGTTGGTCGATCTCATCCCTCGCTATCACGATGTGTCATCAGGTAAAATCCTGATCAATGGTCACGACATACGCGACTATGCTATTCATGACTTGCGTGGACTTATAGGGAATGTGAACCAAGAAGCTATCTTGTTCAACGACACCTTTTATAACAACATCACATTTGGTGTTGAGGATGCAACTATGGAACAGGTGATAGAAGCTGCCAAGATAGCCAATGCGCATGAGTTTATCATGGAGTCTCCCGATGGTTACAATACGATGATTGGCGACCGTGGCGGACGATTGTCTGGCGGACAACGTCAGCGCATCAGCATAGCCCGTGCCATCTTGAAGAATCCTCCAATCCTGATTTTGGACGAGGCCACTTCTGCCCTTGACACAGAGAGCGAACGACTTGTGCAGGAGGCTCTGGAAAGACTGATGAAGAGTCGCACAACCATTGCGATAGCCCATCGACTGTCGACTATAAAGAACGCCGATGAGATTTTCGTTATGTACGAAGGCGAGATTGTGGAGCATGGGCAGCATCATGAACTCATTGCCCGCAACGGATACTACAAACGGCTCTACGACATGCAGCAGTTATAAAATTGAGAGAATACATCAAGAATGAACACCATAGATTTCAGTCCATCCCATGCCACACGAGTGGCTATTTTCGCCTCTTACAATAAGGATAACCGCGTTGCAGACTATGTGGTATATATGTTAGGCGAATTAAGGAAAGTCGTTGACGCCATAGTCTTTGTGGCCGACAACGACCTGGATAAAAAACAGATACAGAGGATTGCTCCCTACATCGATCATGCCATCTGCCACCGTCACGGAAGCTACGACTTTGGATCCTATCGTATAGGATACCAATGGGCACTCACTCATGGACTCTTGACAGACGCGGATGAACTGTTGATGATCAACGATTCATGCTATGGTCCTGTCGTTCCATTTGAACCGATATTCAGCGCAATGGCAGGGCGCACTTGCGATTTCTGGGGACTCGTTGACTCAAATGAGGGAAGTCATCATATACAGTCATTCTTTATGGCCTTTCGTCGTCAGGTGTTCCTTTCGCCCATATTTAGTAATTTCGTCAACGACTTCCGCAAGCAGGAGGGTGGTTTCTGGGATTATGTCGACCTTTACGAACGTCGTTTCACGGACGTCCTCGAGTCCCAAGGATTCGTCAGTGATGTATACGTGAAGCCCGATTGCGAAATGGTGCTGGCAGCATCGCTCTACAGTGGGAATGGCAATATGACTTTGTGGCCTCTTACAATGCTCCGCTTAGGTATGCCGCTGGTCAAGGTGAAAGCCATGACGGGAGCGTTTGGCGAAGATATGCAGGAATCGCCGGAAGCATTTTTGCATGAGCTTCAGACGATTAATCCCGAATTGGCGGGTATTATACAACTGGACCGAATCGATCGAGGATTTAAGCGTGAAGACCGTTGGTGCACAGCAGAACAGATTGTTGGCAGTGAGCAGGTAGTGTCGTTTGACATCTTCGACACCTTGCTCCAACGACCGTTCCTAAGACCTACAGACTTATTTGCTCTCATGGAGAAGGATCTGAAACTTAAGGGATTTGCCAAGCGCCGCATAAAAGCAGAGCGTGAGGCACGGCGCCGGCATCAGCATCAGGCCGATGTGACGATCGACCAAATATACACTATGATGGGAACGCGTTATGTCGGGATGAAAGAAGTGGAAATGGACTATGAACGCAGGCTCCTGACCCCAAAGACCGATGGCCTTAGGATATACAAGGAGGCTTTACGTCAAGGCACAACGATTATTGCAGTGAGTGACATGTATCTGCCTTCTGCATTTTTGCTCAGCGTGTTACGCGAAAAAGGTTACACTGCCATTAGTGAGGTGTTTGTGTCGTGTGAAGAAAATGCCTGTAAAGATGGTGGAGCTCTGTTTAGGAAGGTGATGCAAAAGATGGGTATCAAAGCAGGGCAGATGGTTCATATAGGAGACAATCATCAAGCCGACATCGTTTCAGCTGAAAATGAAGGAGTGCGTTCCGTAGAACGTAGGAAAGATACAGACCAACTGCTATTGATGCCATCCATGATGCGGTATGAGAAATTGAAGAAGACCCCATCGCTGGCCCTTTCGGTTAACATAGCTCTGCAGGCGCAGCATAAGGCCTCCTGTGGAAATGTTCCTGATCCGTTTAGCCAACTTGGCTATGAACTTGGCGGACCGCTTGCCGTAGGATATGTAGAACATATACACCGCGTAGCCCATGAGCAAGGCATCGACGGCCTCCTGTTCGTTTCCCGTGATGGATACGCACTCTACGAAGTGTATAAGAAACTCTATCCAAACGACATAAAGGCCTATTACATAGAGGCGTCGCGAACACTCATCATGCGTAATCGTGCTCACTATGAAGACGGAAGCTATCAGCAGAGAGTTTGGCAACTTTATGCAGAGGAGCAGCTTGACGGACAGATGGTTGATGAGAGTAATTGCAAGACATACGAGCAGGACATGGAGGCATGGGCGGACGATAACGCTGCACGATATAAGGCATATGTAGACAGTCTGAATATAGAAGGTGAGCGATTAATGACAGTAGACATGACAACCATGGCCTACACTTCTCTACGCTTACTGACCGAAGTATTTGGCCATCGCATCTATTGCGGCATGTTCTCAACTACTCACGGTGACTCAAGTTCATACAAGGTTATGAGCTATGATGAGCATCATTGGGATGATAGCGATATGGACCTGGTAATTCTGGAGGAAGAACTCATCACGGCTCCGCTGTTATCCGCTGATAGCATCGGTGATGACGGATCGTTTGTCCGCGATGCATCGAATCCAACAGAAGTGGTGCGCGTAGATAGGTATGCCAGGATATTGCAGGGCATTATGGAGTATGCCCTCGATTATCATCGCCTGCTCGACGGACATGAGACCCGAATGACCTTCGACGAATGGAAACAGTTGGCCGGCAACTATCTGAAGTATCCAAACCATGGCACCATTCAGCTTTTCAACCAAGTGTATCACGAAGACTCCCTCCATCAAGTCTATCATAGCCTGACAGAAGAAATGGGGTTGGAAACAAGTGGTGGCTCTTCAAACAAAGGGACGCCAATACATCAGATGAATGTGATGCGTCTTCGACGGAAGCAGCATAAGCATTTACGTACAATCCGCTTACTCATTGCCGTTGCTGCAACAGAGTTGATTTTGTTGGCACTAAACTGGATATTATAACGAGAAATTCAAAGAGAAATGGATAACGTCCGTGGCCATAAAATCATGTTGTCCAAATCGTTATAGACGCTCTGAACATAAACAAGGTAAATCCTGCACACCGCGGAGTTGTGCCCTAAAGCCTTTCGGCTTAGGGGTGACCGTTACCCGTTTCTTTCTGGCTTGCTCCATTATATAGAAAGCAAGGTCTTCAACGAGGGTGTGCATTCTATGTTTCTACGCAAGAAAAACTTGAAGTTTTTTTGCTGTT
>NZ_JAXVAE010000154.1:0-34805 GCF_037460745.1 Hallella sp.
ATGAGATAAAAACTTATCTCATTCTCAATCACTTATAAAAAATACGTACTTTCCGGCTGTGAAAAGGCATCTTTCGCAGCTCGATTAGGCATCTTTCGTAACGTTGGCGGTCGAAGGTGGTAGGCTGGATGGTGCCTTGTGGTTGTAAGAAGTTGGCTTTCAGGGTGTTACAAAAACAATGCAAAAATGCGTGAGAATCGCGTATTTGCGGCCAAAGATTGGCTCGAAGGAAAAAAACAATGTAGTTTTGACTATAGTTTGTTGGTTGTTTTCAGCTCTTGTTTCTTATATGATTTTCTACCCGAAGTGGCTGGTGGAAACTAAAAAAGGCTGCCTTCCCGTTGGGGGAAAGTAGCCTTGTAGTGGGTTGAGGCTTGTGGGCCTTATGCGTTTTCCTGCTCTTGGCGGTCGTCCACATTGTCGCCCTCTGTGGGAGCGAGCACGGCCTTGAAGTCGGTGTAACCGTTCTTCACGAGGATGTTGTACCACTGCAGCAACTTCTTGATATCGCTGTCGTGCACACGGTCTTGGTCGAAGTTGGGCAGCACCTCAGCGAAGTAATCGCGCAACTCCTTGCTTGAGCACTTCTTATAGTTGAGCGAAGCCTCCTTTAGACCTTCCTTCTCGCCCACCTTGGTGAGCACCTCCCAAAGGGCGATGTCGTCTGCGTCGGTGTACATGGCAATGTCGCCAAGGCTCGTCACGCGGTCGGTGGCGAAGGCAGGCATGCGGAGATGCTTCTCGTCGATGGTCTCCACTATCAGGGTTGCTTTACCGCGGCTAACCAGCTTGTAGAGGCCTGGCTTGCCGGCGATTGAAAGAATTGTTTCCATTGTTTATTGTCTGTTATTTGTGATTGAGTAATAGTTCTATTTGATCGTCAAGGTCTGTGAGCCCATCGTTGTTGATCACGAAGTTGGATCGGCGTGCCATCTCGTCTTGCGACATTTGGCAACCTATCCATTCGAGGGCTTTCTCCCTGCTGATGTTGTCGCGTTTCATGATGCGCTCCACGCGCACTTCGGTGGGGGCAGTGACGCAGACGATGCGGTCGAAGCGTATGCGCTGGTCGAACCCGCTTTCGAAAAGGATGGCGCTTTCCAGCCAAGGGTAGTCGCTTTCAAGGAAGTCGCGCGCCACGGCGGGGTGCACCACGGCGTTCACCGCCTGCTTGTTGGCCTCGGATGCCAATAGGAATTGGGCGAGCACCGGCTTCTGCAACACCTTATTTATATATACGCGCGGGCCTACAAGCTCGGTGAGCTGCTGACGGAGCTGTGCGTCGTCGCGCATGAGTCGCTTGGCGGCCGTGTCGCAGTCGTAAACCCTGATGCCGCGCTGGGCCAACAATCGGCATACGTGGCTCTTGCCGCTGCCTATGCCTCCGGTGATGGCTGTGCGTATCATTGTTGCTCGATGAGATAATCCACTTGCGTCATATCCAGTCGCGCATTGCTTACTATCGACGGCTTGGCGCGTAGGTGGAGCGTGCACTTGTCGGAAGGATGGGCTGCCACCTCGTTGTAATCGATGACCACTTGGAAGTCGGACGCCTTGACGCGGCGGAACAGTCGGGAACCCACCGAGAACGTTACCTTCACGTGGTTGGGGAAGGTGCGGATGGTGAGGTCGCCGGGCTTGTTGATGGTGGTGATGGGCACGTTGATGCTCTCCTCGGTGAGGATGTCGACCAAGAGGGTCATCTTCACCTTCTCGGGCACCACCTTGACTCCCGGTATCTTTTTGATTCTCACCATTTGGCGCACGGTGTCGTCGAAGTTGGTGATGTTCACATATTCCGTCTGCACCTCCTTGATGCTATCGAGCTTGCTCCTCGAGGCGAAGATGGTTACCTTCTCTGGCGTGAGTTGTACGTGGGAGAGGTAATAGTTTCTCGTCGGTACGATGTTGCCGATGAGCTTTACGCCAACGGTTTTGCGCTCGCCATAGTTGAAGTTGAAGGTGAGCGCGTCGGCCTTGATCGACGTGATGGTCGACGACGAGAACAATTGCTGCCTCACAAGCCGCTGCACATCCGACAAGGGAACTTGTCCGTGTCCGCTCTGCTTGTTTGCGTAGGCGTTGAAATTGAGGGTGATAGGCTTGAGCTTGTTGCTCGACATGTAGGAGAGGATCATGAAACCCTTGTCGCGCACGGTGACGCGCACGGTGTCGCTCATCTCCGATGTCATGACCACGTTGCCAGGGGCGCCGGTGAGGCGCACGGCCACTGGCAGCTCTTTCTCATAGGTCTCATTGAGCGTCATCATCAGCCAGAAGATGCCACTCAGCACGAGAAAGAACAGAAAAATCAGAAACTCCTTGTTCATCCAACTGAACAGGGAGCTCCTGACCACTTGAAATGTTCGCTGCAGCTTATGCATTGGGTTGCTGCTGGGCGACGTCGGCGAAGACGTATCCCTTGTCCACGGTGAGGACAACATTATGTGCCACTTCCACTTCGACCGTGTTCTTGGCCGGGTCGATGGTCTTCACGGTGCCGTAGATGCCACCACCGAGCACGACCTTAGTGCCTTTTTGCAAGGCGTTTTGGAACTCGCGAATCTTCTTTTGGCGCTTTTGCTGGGGGCGAATCATGAAAAACCACATGATGGCGAAGATGGCAACCATCATGATGAGCATGCCACCCATGCCACCGCCTTGTTGTGCTGCCTGTGCAGCCAATACCAGTGTACTCATTGTTTATTTACTTCTTTTTTAATTATTATGCTTTAGTCTTGTGCTGCGCCGTTGGCGTTGTGGGCCTCGTTGGCGTCAGCGGGGTCGGTTGTTGCGCTGTCGGTGCCGGCAACCTCGGGTGCCTTCGGCTCCTCGTTGGTCTTCGGGCGATGCACAAAGCGCACGCGGCCGGTGGAAGCGCCGTCGCCGTTGGCCTGACGGTCCTGCTGGCGGTTGCGCGGCTCGGGCATCTCCTTCATCATCTTGCCCGTAGAAATAAGGTAGCGGGCGATGGAGTCAAGCATGCCGTTGACGTAGCTGCTGCTGCGCGGGGTGCTGTAGAGCTTGGCCAGTTCTACAAACTCGTTGATGGTGACCTGTGCGGGAATGCCGGGGAAGGTGAGCATCTCGGCGATGGCAATCTGCATGATCACCACGTCCATGTAGGCCAGGCGCGCGAAGTCCCAGTTGCGAGAGGCGTCGCTCATGTAGTGCTGGTAGGTGTCGGCGTTGAGGATGGTGGCCCTGAAAAGCTTGCGAGCAAACTCCTTGTCCTCCTCGTCCTTATACTCGGGCAACAGCTCCTGCTTGCAGCCCCTTGCCGGGTCGAAGCGCTTGATGGTCTTCAGCACGAAGGTGTCGATAACCTCCTTGTCGTCGTTCCAGTAGAGGCTCTTCTCCTCCAGGAGCGTGTCGATGTCGGGGTTGTCTTGCACAAGCTGCTTGTAAAGCTTGCGCCACACCTCGCGGTCGGCCTCGTATGAGTCGTCGGCGTCGGCCATGTAGTCTTGGTATACCTGGCTTTGCTCAATCTGATTGCAAAGCTTGCGCACAAACTCGATGTCGTTCTTCCATGTCAATTTCTTCACCTCGATGAATTCGTTGAGCATGTTGTTCTCTTCGAGTTGTGTGGCAAATTGGTTGTTGACGAACTTGTTAGATGGCGGCTCCGCGCCCTCGCGCTCTGCGCGCTGGTTCATCACATCATAGCGATGGCGCTCCTCGCGCGTGACGGCCACAATCAGTTCGAGAAGGAAGTTATAAAGATCGTAAGCCTTTGACAAACTGAACAACAGCTCCTTCTCGGCGTTGTCCATATTTCTATTTCCGTTTTGATAGTATGCGTAGGTTAACTGGACTATCTTAATGCGAATGAGTTCACGATTGATCATTGCTCTTACCCTTTACGTTCTTCTAAATTACACTTATTGATGCAAAAGTACTTAAAAAACTATATATATGCAAGCGTGAGATACATAAAACTTTGTTTTTTTAGAGAAACTTTGCACATTAAAATAAAAAGTAGTAACTTTGCACCGCTTTTCAGATTGGCAAAGGCGGGCGTGGGCCGCATATCGCAGCATAAGCGCAGGTCTTTTACAGTCCAGTGTGATGGCGAATTAATTCACAATTTAATTTAGAGTAACACAATTATGAAAGAGATTAGTGTAGCAGGTAAGAAGCGCGTTGACCTTGGTAAGAAAGCTTCTAAGGCCCTCCGTAAGGAAGGCTATGTTCCTTGTAACCTTTATGGTGAGAAGAAAGTTGATGGCAAGCCCGAGGCTCTGGCCTTCACCATCGCTTTCACAGAGCTCCGCAAGCTCATCTATACTCCTCACATCTATGTGATCTGCCTCGACATCGAGGGCGAGAAGCACACAGCTATCATGAAGGAGATCCAGTTCCACCCCGTGACAGACGCTCCTCTGCACGTTGACTTCTATGAGGTGAACGATAAGAAGCCCATCACCATCGGTATTCCCGTTAAGCTCAACGGTCTGGCCCAGGGTGTTCGCGACGGTGGCCGTCTGAACCTCTCTATCCGCAAGATAGATGTTACCGCTCCTTATCAGCAGATTCCTGAGCACCTCGACGTTGACGTTACCGCTCTGCGCATCGGTAAGAGCATCAAGGTGGGTGAGCTCTCATTCGAGGGCCTGGAGCTCGCTACAAGCAAGGACGTTGTTGTCTGCTCTATCAAGATGACACGTAACGCTATGGCTGCTGCTGCCGCTGCCGCTGCTGCCGACGACGCCGCTGAGTAATATTTAAGATAAGACAGAACTCTGTTTTTCTTTAGATGGACAAATACTTAATTTGTGGGTTGGGAAACCCTGGCGACGAGTACGCCGGAACCCGCCACAATACAGGATTTATGGTATTGGACGCTTTCGCAAAGGCGTCCAATATTTGTTTTGAGGACAAGCGTTATGGTTATGTGGCCGAGACGTCGATCAAGGGACGGAAAGTGTTCCTTCTGAAGCCGACGACCTTCATGAACCTCAGCGGAAACGCGGTGCGCTATTGGCTCAATAAGGAGAATATCGACCAGCAACGGCTCTTGGTCGTCAGCGACGATGTGGCGTTGCCGTTGGGCGAATTTCGACTGAAGGCCAGTGGAAGCAATGGCGGACATAACGGCTTGGGGCACATCATTCAGCTCATCGGACAAGATTACGCGAGGCTCCGACTGGGCATCGGCAACGACTTTCCGCGTGGCGGACAGGTCGATTGGGTGCTCGGACATTACTCAGACGAGGACATGAAGCTCTTGCAACCTGCCATCGACATGTCGGTGGAGATCATCAAGAGTTTTGTGTTGCAGGGCATCGGCAACACCATGAACCAGTTTAACAAGCTGGGAAAGAGAAAATAAACAACCGAAAGTGATGAAACAGGAACGACTCCCTAAAGTGAGCGAAAGCGCACGTATCGACAAATGGTTGTGGGCCGTGCGCATCTTCAAGACGCGATCGGTGGCCGCCGACGCCATCAAGAACAGTCGCGTCACCATCGCGGGAAGCAACGTGAAACCCAGTCACCTGATCAAAGCGGGCGACGTGGTAAGCGTGAAGAAGCCGCCCATCACCTATTCTTTTAAGGTGTTGGCCTGCATCGAGCAGCGTGTGGGAGCCAAACTGGTGCCACAGGTCTACGAGAATGTCACCGACCCTAAGCAGTACGAGTTGCTCGAAATGAGCCGAATCAGTGGGTTTGTCGACCGTGCGCGTGGTACCGGACGACCCACCAAGAAAGAGCGAAGGGCCATCGACGCGTTTGTGGAGCCCGCCATGTTTGGCTTCGATGACGACGAAGATTGGGACGATGACGAGTAATGGATAATTCAACAAGGCGCGATTGTTAGGGCAACGAGCGTCTGATGTTGACGAATAAATACTGAAAAGTGCCGACGTGGTATGAACCATGCCGGCACTTTTGGGATTGTATGAAGTGATGTTTATGATGTTTGCGAGTCTCGCTTTGACTTTTACGGCTCTTGCATACTTGCCTTGGCGCGTCTTGGATGGATGCTTTTGGCTTGGGCAATTGGCGTTTGAATTATCTCGGTCCGCCGAATCCGCCTCCGGGAGGCGGGCCGGGACGGAATCCGCCTCTTCCAGGTCGGTCACGGCCAGGACCATCACCGGGACCTCTCATACCTTGGCGGGCTTCCTTTCCACCGAAGAGATTGAGGCGATAGTTGACGTGCAGCATGGCGTAGCTGTTGATGGAATTATACTCGGTATCGGTTCTTTGGCTTGCGCTGAGCGAACGTGAGAAGTTGCTTTGGTTGTGCAGAATGTCGTAGAACTGGAGCATGATGGTGAGCGGTTTGCCTTTGAGGAAGCTCTGGGAGATCTGCGCATTCCACACGAACTCATTGGTGTTGAGCGACGCGTCGCTATAACCGCGTCGGCTGTTCATGTGAAGGTCGGTGGCGATGGTCGTACCCCACGGTGCCCTGATGTTGAAGTTGAGTCCGTATGCGAACTGCCACGTGTCGAGGTTTGCCGTAGCTTGTAGTTCGTTGCGTGCGTGGCGATAGCCCAGCGAGCCGTCGAACTCCACCTCGAGCCAGTCGTTGCGATAGCTGGCCGACAGTCGCTCGTTGAGGTTCATGTCCTTTGTGGTGTTCTTCTGCGAGTTTTGGTCGCGGCGGAGCGATACATACCCCACTTGATTGCTGAAGCTAAAGTCGGTGAAGGTGTTCACGTTCCAGTTGCCGGCAGAGTCGAGCGGCGTGTTGAACATCAATGCTGAGTTGATGTTCCAGTTGCCGTTTATGTTTTCAGGACGTGTGATGCGTCCACCCGTCTGCTCGTTGTAGGTGATGCGGCGGCTGATGGAATTGTTGGTGGTAGAGAATCCCACGTTGGCCATAACCGACTGTTTCGTTTTTTGGAAATAGCTGTTATAATAGAGCGACATACGCTGCGTGAACGACGGTTTCAGTCCGGGGTTACCCGTAGAGATGTTGAGCGGATCAGAGTCGTCGTAGATATCGAGCATGTCGGAGATGCTTGGCTGCGATGTTGAGGCGCGATAGTTGAATCGAAGGTTGCTCACTTTGTTGAAGCGGTAGCGGAAATCGAAGGTCGGCGAGATGTTGAACACGCTGCGTGTGGTGTCGGCGCTTACGCCCAGATAGTCTTGCACGTAATGCGATTTCTGCGGTTGGGCCAGCACACCCGCGTTCAATTGCCACTTGGTTTGTATCATTCGGAGCATCAGTTCGATGCTATGCGTATAGTTCTTGTACTCCGAGAATCGGCTCAGGTCGGTGTCGAGGTAGTCGGTGTAGGGCTTGTCGAGTCGGTTCAGGTAGTTGTCCCAAAGGCGGTAGCCCGCCAACAGTCCGTCGAAAAAGTCCTCTCCGAGGTTTGAGAAGTCGTATGTGTTTCGGTCGCTCTTGCTGTAGCTGTAGTTGAAACGGTAGCGCAGCTGCAGGAAAGCGCCCTTCCACAACGGCTCGCTATAGGTGGCTTGCAGGGTGTAGTTCCAGTTTTTGCTGGGCGTGAGCGTGTAACGATTGGTCTGATAGGTGGAGTCGTTTCCGTAGATGTCCTTCAGTTGGTAGAGATGCACGTTGTTCATCGACAGACTGTTGGAATGCGAGTCGCTGTAGTTGGCGTCTGCTCTCAGGGTCATGTTGCGGCCTTTGCTGTTGAGTCGGCGGTTGAACTGCAGCATTCCTCCGAAGCTTTTGTTCTTGCTATAGCTTATTGACGAGCGTTGGTTGGAGTTCACCACGAGGCTGTCGGCGCTCATGTCTCTGAGCGAGGCCTCGTCAAGTGGATCGACGACATAGTTGTATGGGTCGTCGTTGAACGCTGCCGATCGGCTTGCCGACAGACCATCGCTTGTGCTATAGCTCATGGTTGGTCGGAACATGATGTTGGTCATGCTGTCAGGAGTCCATTCCACGCGGAACTGTGCGTTCCATCTATTGCTTCTCGAATAGCTCTGGTTGATGCTGTTAGAGAACGATCCCACGGTGCTTACGAAGTTTTCCGACGCCGTCTTACTGTAGGCATCTCCGTCGCTGTGGTTCCATCTTACGCTTCCGCTGAGCTTGAGCGTGTCTTTCTTCTCATAGTTGAAGTTGGTTCCCAGCATCTTCGAGGCGTTGAGTCCGCTTCGTCCTCGTCCGAAGCCACCGCCTCGTCCGCCAAACCCCATGTCGTTGACGTTGTTGGCATTTCCCATTCCAAACACGCGCAAGTCGCTCTTAAAGTATCCTCCGAAGAGTCGTGCGGCGTATCGGTCCTTTGTTCCCACGCCTACGTCGACGTTCGAAATGAGTCCCTTGTTGCTTCCCGGCTTCGTTCCGAAGTCGAGCACCGTCTGCTCGTCTCCGTCGTCAATGCCTGTGACACGTGCCAGGTCGCTCTTCTGGTCGTAGGCTTTCACCTTGCTGATGATGGATGTAGGAATGTTCTTCATGGCCGTCTTGGTGTCGCCCGTCATAAATTCCTTACCGTCCACCAATATTTTTTTCACCTCCTTGCCGTTGATGGTGATCTTTCCGTCGTCGTCGACTTTGGCTCCCGGCAGTCGTTTTACGAGTTCCTCGATGGTCGAACCTTCGGGCGTGCGGTAAGCCGCGCTATTATAGATAAAGGTGTCTTCCTTCACGGTTACTTTCAGGGCCTGCGCCTTCACCAATGCCTCCTTGAGCGTGGTGGCATTGGCCTCCACCTGCAAGAGCCCCATGTTGAGGTTGTGGTTGTCTTGCATCTGTATGCGTTTGATGGTGGAAAGATAGCCTACGCTTGTCACCTTGAGCAAGTATTTCTCATTGGCTGGCGCCTGAATGACAAACTTACCGCTGTCGTTCGACAAGGCTCCTTCTACAAACGTGGAGTCCATCTTGAGCAGTTGCACGGTGGCAAATGCGAGGGGTTCTTTCGACTCGCTGTCGACCAAGAATCCCGAAATCTCTCTCTTTTGGGCAAACGCCATTGTCGTAACGAGCAATAGCACGGCTAAGAGGAAACCTTTTCTCATATCATTTTTTATTTGTGGTGATAGCGTTTGCGGCTATCTTTGTTAGTATTCGTTTAAAATGTTGTTGGTTTCAGTTCCAAACCCTGTTGGTCTTTGTTCTATTTAAGTAGACGTAAAGAAGAATAATAAGTTTAAAACCGACACCAAATATTTTTTCTCAAGGGCCACAAATTGTTTGCACACTGCTTGGTTGATGTGCGCAAAATGGTGGTTCGGTGGCTTAAAAAGTCTTAATTTGTGGGGCTTAATGATGCCATTCCTATGTTATTATCATTATATTTGTGGGAGCAGAACACAATGTTAACAGAAGCAGATGATCATCATTGTGGGAGCCTAAAACATTATTTATTGGAGTAACACATAGTATGCGTATGGAGCAGAGAGTCATTATATCCCGGAATTTGGAAACGGAGTTGGCCATTGCCATCTCCGAGTGTGAGCACGATCGCCTTTTTGTGCTTACCGATGAGGTGACACACGAGCAGTGTCTTCCCCTTGTGAATAACTTCTTTTGCCTGAAAGGAGCGAAGGTTATCACCATTGGCTCTACGGATGTGCATAAGAATTTGGAGTCGTTGGCTCATGTTTGGCAGGGTCTTGACGATGGCGGTGCCGATCGCCACAGTTGCTTGATCAACCTGGGTGGTGGCATGGTGACCGACCTGGGAGGCTTTGCTGCGTCGACGTTCAAGCGTGGCATCGACTTCATCAATATTCCCACGACCCTGCTGTCGATGGTCGACGCGTCGGTGGGAGGCAAGACCGGCATCAATTTCAACGGCCTGAAGAATGAGGTGGGAGTGTTCAACGACTCTAAGTTTGTGCTTCTCGACACCCGTTTCCTTCGCACGCTCGACGACAAGAACCTGCGTTCGGGCTATGCTGAGATGCTGAAACACGGTTTGATCTCTAACGAGAAGACCTGGGCCGACTTGCTGCAGTTTGACCTGTCGAACCCCGATTACGACCAGTTGCAGGCCTTGGTGGCCACCTCGGTGAAGGTCAAGGAGAAGGTCGTGAGTCGCGATCCGAACGAGAAAGGCCTTCGCAAGGCCCTCAACTATGGTCACACGTTTGGCCACGCCTTCGAGAGTTTCTCCCTGAAGCACCACGCTGAGGGAGAGCCCCCCATCCTCCACGGCTACGCGGTGGCCTATGGCTTGATTTGCGAGCTCTTCCTTTCTGTGGTCAAGACAGGCTTCCCCTCGGAGCAGATGCGGCAGACGGTGCGTTTCATCCGCGACAATTACGGGTCGTTCAACATCAGTTGCGACGACTACGATGAGCTCATTGCGCTGATGCGCCACGACAAGAAGAACATGTCGGGTGTCATCAATTTCACCTTGCTCGACGCCATTGGCGATGTGCTGATCAACCAAACAGCCACCGACGAGGAGATTCGCGAAGCCTTCGACTTCTTCCGCGAGGGATAAGTTTTCGCCTCCATCCCAAGCCATTATTGGAACCATCGCGCCCATTGGCCTTCCGAATGTAGGCCGATGCCGCCCTTTTACATACGAAAAAGCATGGCAGCATACTATGTGCGGCCATGCTTTTTCGTTTGTTTCCCCATGCTTTTTTGCTGACGGTGAGCGATTAGTCGTTCATCAGCCCCTTCTCGAGCCCTTGCTTTTGCGATGCCTGCACCACATAGTTGGTTACATGCACGGTCGACACCAACTCGTCCTTTCCGTTCTTGATGTCCACCTGCCACTCATGGATGGTTCGCCCCTTGTGCTTCAGTTTGGCGTAAGCCGTCACCACATCGCCTTCCCTGACAGCCCTCACGTGGCTTCCGCTGACATTGATTCCCACGCTGATGCGCTCCGGACAGAGGGCCATGGAGGCCACGCCGGCTACATTTTCGGCCAGCGCCAGCGACGCTCCGCCCGATAGAAAGCCAAACACCTGTCGGTTGAGCTTGTCCACTTTCATGCGTCCGATGAGCGTATCGGGCTCGGGGGTTGATATGAATTCCATGCCGAGCGTGTTCGACAGTCCGTCTTGTCGCTTGATGATTTCTTTCTGTTTCTCGATGTTCATGTCCGTGATAGAATGAATAGGCAAACGTCTTGGGCTAAACCCAAATCGGTCATTAGACCGAAATAGGTGAGTTATTATGATTTTATGGCTTCTTTCCAACTCTTGTCAGCGTTTCTTTCGGCATCTTGCTTCCAGTCGCGTTTCGCCATAGCCCGCTATGGCTTCAACTCGAATGTCGCAACCTGCTCGAAACAAACACTAACAAGAATTGAAATCTAATGACCGTTTTGGGTTAAATGACAAAGGCTCGACACGGGGTCAAGCCTTTGCTATTTGGGGGTTGTGAAAGTTTCCTTACTTCTTTATTACCTTGCGTGTCACCCCGTTCTCCTTGACGATGTAGATGCCAGCCGGCAGTTGGTTGAGGTCTTTTCCGGTCATCACACCGTTGATGGTGTAAACCACGCGGCGTGTGTCATAGTCCTTGTTGTCGGTTACGCCCTTGATGGCCGTAACAAACTTGCTGTCTTTGCTGATGGCAACCCATCCGATGCGCTCCTCCCAGGGAGCTTTATTTGTGGGCGCTTTGGCCTTGCTGGTGTCGTCGATCTGCAAGCGTACGCGTGTACCCACCGAGTCGGCGTCTTGGTAGAGGCTTACTGGACGTGTGCGGAGCACGGCAAGTGCCGGAGTGTTGAGCGTTTGCATCTGCACGAGGAAGGTGGCCTCCTCAAGCTTCTCGCCAAACGACACATCCTTCAGCGTAACCTTCGAGTTGAAGCTCATGGTGGTGTCTTTCACGGTGATGAGCTTGCCATTCCCATCGTTTGTCTGGCCCTTCTCGATGGCCACGTATGAGAATTTCAGCGTGCGCCTGAGCTCTTTCTTGTCGATGAGCGCCTGCTGACGCTGCAGCACCACCTTGCAACCTTTGGTTGTTACGTCGAACACACGCGGCAACACCGGGTATCGCTCAGTGGATGAGATGGCCATGATGGGCGTTGCGAGCACCACGGGAGCTTCGTCGAAGGCCTCGGTGAAGGCCACGCTCACCGTGTCGTCGGCCGAGCAGTTGTTCGATATGCCAGCCTCATAGCTAAGGTTGCCAATCTTTCCCGTTCCAACCTTGGCCACTATATAAGAGGTGTAGTCGGTATAGTCGTTGTAGAAGTCGGTCTTCATGCTTGTGCTCTTCGTCTGGTTGAAGGGGTAGACGCTGTAGCGGAAGAACGAATACACGCGCTCGTCCGTGGCCGTCTTTGTGGTGTACACGTTCGACACACGCTCCATAGGCATCATGCTGCTCGTGCGATTGCTGAGGCTACCAAACACAATGGCAGGCTGCTCATCGAAGGTGTTGTCGAAATAGAGGTATCCCTCCTTCGACGAACCCGTCGTTACCGTGCCATACTGCAGCGCTCCGTGCTGCTCATCCTTGCCCACCGATGTTGTTCCGTCGATGCTGTTGGTCACCTCGTTGGTGTAGAGCAGGCGGTTGTTGAAAGTGCGGATGGCCACTCTGTACGTGTAGTAGCCCGATGTGGTGACGGTGTCGCGGAAGGTGTAGCTTGAAGCATCCTCTGCGAGGTCTACGTTCTTATAGTACTCGAATACGGCGTTTCGGTCGGTTCCCACCTTGCGCTCAATCCACATTGAGTCGTTGAGTTCACCGTTCTTCTCTCCCCATGTGAGCGTAGCGATGCTCTTGTCGGGGCGGAACGACAGCTCGAGGTTGTAGGGGCTGTATGTGCGCGGGTTGCTGGGCACGTAGGTGGCCACCTTGCTGTTGTAGCCCAGACCGGGGTCCATGGCGGCGTAGCGCTTGCCACACTCGGTCAGCGCTCCGTTCTTGTAGATTTTCGACGGGTCGCGCTCGCTGTTCCAATAGGCGTAACGCTCCACGTAGTCCCAGCTGTTCATGAGGTTGCAGATGTTCATCACGTTGTCGGCGTTCTGCGCCTCGGTCATGCCGTTGGCAAAGGCACCGTTATTGTTCCAAGAGGCACCCCAGCACCACTCGGTAACCCAGATGGGGCGGCGTGCGTTTTGGTACAGTCCGTTGAGCGAGTAGAACGATCCCATAGCCCAATAAGCGTGTATGTCGAGGATGTCGCAGCGCCATCCGCGGGCGTCGATAGAGTCGAGGAATTGCTGGTTGAAGCCAGAGCTTCCGTCCCACGACGACGGTGTGCAGAGGCGTTGGCCGGTGCGCATGAGCGACTCCCAGTTGTTCAGAATCTCGTCGAGTGTCTGCGGGTGGTCGTCGGACGTGTTGCGCGGCTCGTTGTTGGTCTTCATGTTGGGCGACGAGGTTGTGTAGTTTACGCTGCCGCACGCTGCCGCATTGGGCCAGTCCTCATAGATGTGGTGGGGCACACACTCGCGGTCTATGCCCGTGTTTTCGCCAAGACCGAAGCTATAGCACCATTGCGTGTTGAGCGCGTCGTTCGACTCCCCGCGCGTATCGTTGGCCAGTCCGGCCTTCGACACATCGTTCCACTTAAACAATCGGTACGAAGATATGCGGTTTCGCATGAGCGCGGGCAGGTTTACCTCGATGTCGGCCTTGTCGGCCACGAAGCAGCGGCTGTATCCGCGTCCGCCCTCTTTGAGCGCGAAGGTCACCATGTATCCGCGTTTCAGTCGGAAGCTCTTGATGCGGTTGTTGAGTTGGTCCTTGCTGAGCGTCTGCATGAATCCGCCCGAGTTGCCGGTGTTGAAATTGTTGCAGCTCTCACCTTTGAAGTTGGGCTCCGTGTACACGGTGAGTGGCTTAAAGTCGGCTCCGTAGGGCATGATGATGGCTCCGCGGTTGTAGATCTTCACCTGGCAGTTCTTGCCGTTTACGGCTTGCTCGCCGTTGATGGTGATGAAGGCCAGTTGGTTGAGCGCGAGCGATGGCTTCAGGGCGTCGAGAATAATGACGGCGTGGTCGGTGTTGGTGAGGTTGATGCTACCCGTGGTGGTGAACGGCGTGGCCGATGTGACGTGGTAGTCCACATCCTTGTCGAGCGTCACGGCACTGGTAACTTGGCTCACCGACTGGGTGGTGTTGTCGGCCAATGCGGGCATGCATGCCGCCATCAGCGACAATGCTAAAGTAGATAGTCGTTTCATGAGTGATGTTTGTTGTTAGCTGAATTTGCGTGCAAAGATAACCATTTCCCCTTAAATAAGAATGAAAATATAGTTAAAACTCCTATCTCCAATACTGTGATATGTTGCATAATTATTGCAAAACGCTACAAGAATAATAAAAAATCTGTCATTTTGCAGAAAATAGACAGATAAATTCTTGCATATTAACGGCAAATGATTACCTTTGCATATGAATTAGTGTGATTATTCCATCTAAGGAACGTAAAAAGACAGCATAACAGCCATGAGCAAAGTGATAAAGCCCCAGGTTTACCAAGCCCTTTTGGGCACATGCCAAACCGAGTTGGGCATTAAGCAGATCAAGGAATTCTTTCAGCAAAACCTCTCCACGGAGTTGCGTCTGCGCCGTGTTACCGCCCCCCTCTTTGTGTTGCAGGGTCTGGGCATCAACGACGATCTCAACGGTGTGGAGCGCCCCGTTACCTTCCCCATCAAGGACATGGGTGAGGCCCGCGCTGAGGTGGTTCACTCGCTGGCCAAATGGAAGCGCCTGACACTGGCTGAATACAAGGTGGAGCCGGGCTACGGCATCTACACCGACATGAACGCCATTCGCGCCGATGAGGAGCTCGACAATCTCCACTCGCTCTATGTAGACCAGTGGGACTGGGAGGCTGTCATCACCGAGGGCGACCGCACGCTCGCTTTTTTGGAGAATGTGGTGCGCCGCATCTACGCCGCCATTCTGCGCACGGAGTACCTCACGTGTGAGACGTTCCCGCAGGTGAAGCCTTTCCTGCCGCGCGACATTCATTTCGTCCACAGTCAGGAGTTGCTCGACATGTACCCCGACCTCTCGCCGAAGGAGCGCGAGGATGCCATCTGTGAGAAGTATGGCGCCGTGTTTGTAGAGGGCATCGGTTGCCGTCTGAGCGACGGTAAGAAGCACGATGGCCGCGCCCCCGACTACGACGACTGGTCGACGGTGGCCGAGAATGGCCGCGAGGGTCTCAATGGCGATATCCTGATATGGTACCCCGTGCTGGGACGCTCCATCGAGTTGAGCTCCATGGGTATCCGTGTCGACAAGGAAGCCCTGCTGCGCCAGCTGAAGCTCGAAGGCGAGGAAGCGCGAGAGAAGCTCTATTTCCACCAGCAACTGTTGGGCGACAAGCTGCCCCTGAGCATTGGTGGTGGCATCGGCCAGAGCCGCTTGTGCATGGTGCTGCTCCACAAAGCCCACATTGGCGAGATACAGGCCAGCATTTGGCCCGACGAGATGCGTCGCGAATGTGCCGACATGGGCTTACAACTTATATAATTCTTAAATACTTGATAAAACACTTCCGAAAACCGATGATCGGCAGGCGAGCACCCCTCGCGCTGTTCGATGGTCGGTTTTTTTTGTTGTTATCGCAAGGTGCGACAGGCCAAAATGTTCAGAAAGTTCTGAAAAATCTGTGCATGCTTTTCGGTGTGAAATAGCGTGCGAAAACTGCGTTTTTATGCGATTGAGGCGGCTCTTCTGAGCCACGACGTTGCGAAACATGCCTAAAGGCGTTGCGGAAAGCCATGTTTCGCGTAGCAAAAGACCATGTTTCGCATTGCCGTTAGGTAGGTATCGTGGTGCGAAACATGCCAAACGGTGAGACGTAATGTGGGGCGTGGAGCGTGAAAAATTGAATTGTGAGCGCAACGTGGTGACTGTCAGGGTGTTATGCAAATGCGCTGGGAATGGCGTATTTCGGCCAAATATTTCTTTCGTGGAAAAGAAACGTGTAGTTCTCACTATAGATTGTTGGGGATTTTGGGGCTTTCCCATGGCTCCGAAACCACACCACCGCACCTTTCCAGGATGAGGAAAAGTGCGGTGGCGTGGTAGGTCGTGTTATGTGGTCCGAGTGGTGACTTATGCCAGCTCCAAACTGAGCGCGGCCCTCAGTTTCTCGATGGCCGGGTTGTTCTGGCGAAGATGGTCGAACAACTCGCGCTTGGTATACACCCGCTTCATCTCCGAAGGCTCGGCCAGGCGCAACGTCAGTTCGATGCTGCCGTTGTGCAACGTCTTGCGCATGGTGGCGCGTATGTTGCCCCGAATCTCGTTCACCTGTTGCAGCAATATCTCGTTGTCGATAACCGCTTCGATGTTGGGGTAGGAGGTAATGTGGGGCGTGATGTTCTTCAGTCGGGCCGCCAATCCCACCAGTCGCTGCGGCATGCGGTTGCACATTAGCGTCCACTCCATGCTGAGCTGCTCCTCGGTAAACGGCTGGCCGGCCTGTGCCGACTGCTGTTCCTTGGTTTCCTTGCCATCGTCGGGCGTAAACGTCTTTAGGTAGTCGGGTGCCTTGGGTTTGCTTCTCAGGTCGTTGAAGGTAATGTTGCCCGGTCCCTTGATGTTGAGTCGCACGTTGCCCAGCGGTCCTGCGATATGGGCTGTTGGCGCTGGCGCCGCCTTGGGAGCCTCGGCCGCTACGGGTTCAGTCTTGGGCACATCGGTAGAGCGGGCGGCTTTTTGCTGGGCCGCCCTTGCAAGGGTCTTCCCAGCCCCGGCCACCTGCGCTGCCGTTTTGGGTTGGGTGTTCATGAGGTTCTTAAACAGGGATTTCAAACGCTTAGGGCTGCGCCCCGCCCCCGCCGCGTCATCGTCGTCGGGCTGCGTGATCTGCGCCACACGAATGAGCGTCAGCTCCACCAGCAAGCGCTTGTTGCTGCTCTGTCGGTAGTTCACGTCACACTCGTTCATGATCTTCAACGCCTTGAAGAGGAAGGGCAGCGGGCACTTCTTGGCCTGTTCCTGGTAGCGCTGGCGTTGGCGTTCGCTGGTCTCCAGGAGGGGCAGCGTTTGGGCGTCGCGCGCCATCATCACGCTGCGCACGTGCGAGGCCAGTCCGTTGATGAGGTTGCCCGCGTCGAAACCCTTGGCAATGATGCTGTCGAGCAGCACCATGATATCGCTCACCTTGTTTTCAAGCGACAGGTCGATGATGCGGAAATAGTTGTCGGCGTCGAGCACGTTGAGGTCCTCGAGCACCTTCTCGTAGGTAACATTGCCTTGGCAGAAACTGTTCACCTGGTCGAAGATCGACAGCGCGTCGCGCATGCCGCCGTCGGCCTTCTCGGCAATCACGTTGAGCGCCTCCTCCTCGTAGCTGACGCCCTCTTTCGCCGCCACCATCTTCAGGTGGTCGATGATGCGGGGCACCGTCATGCGCTCAAAGTCGTAAATCTGGCAGCGCGAGAGGATGGTGGGCAGAATCTTGTGCTTCTCGGTGGTGGCGAGAATGAATATGACGTGCTGGGGTGGCTCCTCCAGGGTCTTCAGAAAAGCGTTGAAGGCCGCTGTGGAGAGCATGTGCACCTCGTCGATGATAAACACCTTGTACTTGCCTACCTGGGGCGGAATCAGGGTCTGCTCCATCAGCGTCTTGATGTTTTCCACCGAGTTGTTGCTGGCTGCGTCGAGCTCAAAGATGTTCATCGAGCGCCCCTCGTTGAACGCCTTGCAGTTCTCACACTCGTTGCAAGCCTCGCCGTCGGCGGTGGGCGATGAGCAGTTGATGGCCTTGGCGAAGATGCGGGCGCAGGTGGTCTTGCCCACTCCTCGCGGCCCGCAGAACAGGTAGGCGTGGGCCAGCTTTCCGCTCTTCACGGCGTTCTTAAGCGTGGTGGTCAGGGCCTCTTGTCCCACCACCGACGAGAACGTCATCGGGCGGTACTTGCGCGCCGAAACAATGTAGTTGTCAGTCATGTGTAATATGGTGATTTCTCTTTGCAAAGTTAGTGTAAATTGCGAGAAGGGCAAAACAAAAAAAAGATTTCTTTTGCTTTTTCCGTTGATTTGCATTAACTTTGCATCGACTTTTACCAAAGAGAATGAGCAGCAAGATCAACTTCGTTTTGAACATCCTGTCGCGCTACAAGTACCTTATCACGATTGTGGTGGGCGTGGCTGTCGTCGGTTTTATCGACGACAACAGCTTGATGCGTAGGTTTAAGTACGACCTTCAGATCAGCGAGTTGAAGGACGAGATTAAGGCCTACAACCAAAAGAACGAAGCCATCGTCAGGCGGTTGCGCGCCGTGCAGCGCAACCACAAGGAGATAGAGAAGATTGCGCGCGAGCGATACTTCATGAAAGCCGACGACGAGGACATCTTTGTGCTCAGCACCGACCGCCAGCCCGGCGTTGACGAGTCGGCCGAAACCAACGATTACGATGAAACAGCTCAGTAAAATCCAATCACTTGTTTTTCTTGTAGGCGGTGCGCTCATGGTCATTGGCGCAGGATGCTTCGTGTTTATGTGGCAGCAGCAAATAGTCTGCTGGGTGTTCCTCCTGGGAGCCTTCATGTTCGCCCTCATGCAGATGATGCAGGCTTACGAGGGCAAGGAGCTCTCCATCCGACGCCTCAAACACATACAGAGCTTGGCCGACATCCTCTTTGTGGTGTCGGGCATACTCATGGTCGATACGGCGTGGGGATTCTTCAAGCCCCTGTTTGGCAATTATCTCGACTACCTCACTTACGTCTACAATAAGTGGGTGGTGTTGCTGCTCATCGCCGCAGTGCTCGAGGTGTACACCATGCACAGGCTCGACCATGAACTTTCCAAAAAAAACATAAAAGAGTAGGTTATACGTTTAAATTGCTAAAATTTATTTCCAACCTTCCTAAATACATCGTATCTTTGTGTTGCTTGAACAGAACCGTTATATGAATAAAGTCTTATATGCCATTGCCAGCCTGATGGCTTTCACCTCTTGCGCCAGCACCTTCAACATCAACGGAACGTCGAATGTATCAACGCTCGATGGGCAGAAGTTGTACCTGAAGGTGTTTAAGGACACCACCCTGAAAAACCTCGACTCGTGCGACGTTGTGCATGGACAGTTCCAGTTTGAGGGATCCATCGACTCGGTGCGCGTGGGAACCATCTTCCTCAACGAGACAAGCGGACTGCCCGTGGTGCTCGAGAGCGGCGACATACAGGTGAAGATCGACAACACACAGGAGAGTGTCACCGGAACACCGCTCAACGAGAAGTTGTCGGATTTCAGAAGCAAGTTCACGCAGCTCACCAACCAAAGCGTTGAGCTGGTGCATAAGCACGACCAGGCCATCATGAACGGTAGCGACATGGAGGTGGTTAACGCCCGATTGGCGCGTGAGGACGCCGAGATCAACGCGAAGATGGACAAGCTCGTCACCTCGTTTATCACCGATAACTTCGACAACGTGCTGGGTCCCTACGTGTTTATCAACACATGCATCAACCGCTATGAGGTGCCTATGCTCGACGCTTGGATCGAGGACATCATGAGCAAGGCCACGGAAAAGTTCAAGAACGACCCGCAGGTGAAGGAGTATTACCAAGCCGCGCAGGAAAACCAGAACATCATGAACGGCATGAAGGATATGCCGGCACAGGCGCCCATGCAGCAGGTGGCGCCACCTCAGGACGGGCCTACGCCCGCGCAAATGGCCGCCCCGAAACAATAATGGGGCGAGGCTGCTGCTCAAACGGAATGATTATTCAAGGCGAGCCAAGCGGGCGCGAGGTTTAGAAGCGCCTCGGGCCAATAGCGCCGAAAGGCTCGCACAAACCCATATAGCAATGAGAACTATCATTGGTGGAGGCCAGATCGTCAACGAAGGCGAGATATTCGAAGGCTCCGTAATCATTGAGGACGACCGCATCGTGGAGGTCGTGAAAGGAAAGGAAACACCCCGTGGCATCTTCGACAACCGATTGGATGCCACGGGGTGTTTTGTGTTGCCCGGCGTGATCGACAGTCATGTGCACTTCCGTGAGCCCGGACTGACCGACAAGGCCGACATCGAGTGTGAGTCGAGGGCGGCCGCCTATGGCGGTGTGACGTCGTTCTTCGATATGCCCAACACCGTTCCGCAAACCACCACGCAAGGGGCGTGGGACGACAAGATGCGGCGCGGGCACGAGGAAAGCCACGTCAACTACGCTTTCCACTATGGCGCCACGAGCGATAACGTGGCCGATTACTCCAAACTCGACAAGACCCGGCTGCCAGGCATCAAGCTGTTTATGGGCGCCTCCACGGGAGGTATGCTGGTGGATAAGCTCGGGTCGCTCATCGAGGTGTTCAAGACCTGTGCCGCCTTGGGCCTGCCCGTGATGACGCATTGTGAGGATTCGACGCTCATCAACGAGAACATGAAGCGCATGAAAGAGGCCTATGGCGACGACCCACCCATCATGCTGCACCCGCTCATACGCTCCGAGGAGGCTTGTTACGAGAGCTCGGCGCTCGCCGTCAACCTGGCGCGCCAGTTTGGTACGCGCCTCCATGTGGCCCACGTCACTACCGAAAAGGAGCTCCAGCTGTTTGAACCCGCAAGCGATGAGCCCACAAGCCCATTGCCCCAGATAACGGCCGAGGCCGTCATAGCCCACCTTTGGTTCTCGCATCTCGACTATCAGGAGAAGGGAGCGCTCATCAAGTGCAACCCCGCCATCAAGCGCCCCGAGGACCGCGAGGCGCTCCGAAAGGCGCTCGTCGATGGGCGTATCACCACCATCGGAACCGACCATGCGCCCCACCAGCTCAAGGACAAGCAGGGCGGATGCGCAAAGGCAGCATCGGGAATGCCCATGGTGCAGTTCTCGTTGGTAACAATGTTGGCGCTGGTCGACGAGGGGGTGCTCACCCTCACCCAATTGGTGAAGCTCATGTGCCACAATCCCGCCCGACTGTTTGAGGTCAGCAAGCGTGGATTCCTGCGCCCAGGATACAAGGCCGACATAGCCATCGTCAGGCCACACGACCCCTGGACGGTGACCAAAGAGGTGATACAGAGCAAGTGTGGATGGAGCCCTATGCTGGGGCAGCGCTACGATTGGCGCGTCGCGAAGACCCTTTGCAACGGACATGTGGTGCTCGACGAGGGCGCCTTCGACAGCCAGTATCACGGCGAAGCCATCCGATTCCGACTCCCAGAAAGTGGGGAGGGAAAGGAGAACGCGTGAGGTTGACCTACGACATCCATGAGGTCAGGCCCTATATCAACTGGATCTACTTCTTCCATGCGTGGAGCCTCAATGGAAAGCCCGAAAGTGAGAAGGAGCGGATCGTGGACGACGCCAACCAAGTGCTCGACAGTTGGGAGGGACGATACCACACCCTGGCGGTGTTCGACGTCATGGAAGCCAATGGCGATGGCGACGACTTGGTGATGGGAGGCGTGCGCATCCCCTTGCTCAGGCAGCAACACGCATGCGCCGATGGGCAGCCCGACCTCTGCCTGGCCGACTTTGTGAGGCCCTTGTCGTCGGGCAAGGCCGACAGGGTGGGGGCCTTTGCCACTACCGTGGAGCCCAGTATGGAGCGCGAAGGGAGCGATGATGTTTACCAGCGCATGCTCTCGCAAGTGCTCGCCGACCGACTTGCTGAGGCCACAGCCGAACTCATGCACTTGCAGGTAAGGCGACATTACTGGGGCTATGCGCCCGAGGAGAACCTGTCGATGGACGACCTTCACGCCGAGCGTTACCAAGGCATACGCCCCGCCGTGGGCTATCCCTCGCTGCCCGACACAAGCGTCAACTTCCTGCTCTCAGACCTCATCGGCATGAAGCAGATAGGCATCCACCTCACGGAGACCGGCATGATGCAGCCCCACGCCTCGGTGTCGGGGTTCATGTTCGCACATCCCAAGGCGCGATACTTCGACTTGGGGAAGATTGGCGAGGACCAGCTGCGCGACTATGCGCGTCGCCGAGGAGTGCCCGTCGAACTGATGCGACGCTTCCTCAGTGGCAGTTTGCTGAAGCGAGGATGACAAAGCGGGTGGACATAGCAGACGAGCCATCACCTTATATTATAGACAACATCCCGTCGCACACAATATATCGTTTAACCATACAATAGAAAAACTCCCAACGTAGCGCATAGATTGCGCCACCTGTTATGATAGCAAGAATCATCATACCTATCGTATTGTCCATTGTGCTGTCGGATCTCTACATCGATTGGCACTATCGTCGGCGACATCCCAACTGTCGGTGGTGGATGCGGGCGTTGTGGTGGATGCCGGGTGTGCTGCTCTTGGGCTATGCAGTGGCGCTGGCTACCATACGCAACTTCGTGCCCGACGACCTCATGTGGGTCAACGTCTTCATGGTTCTCATTGGGCTCGTGGTGGTGCCTAAGGTGCTTTTCGCCTTGTGCTCAGGGGTGGGATTTGTGTGCTGCCGACTGACGGGAGGCCACCGCAACTGGGGAAATCTGTTGGCCGTGGTGCTCATCCTGGGCAACTGGTATGTGCTGGCCTATGGCTTTGCGGTAGGAATCGACAAGCTGGAGGTGAGGCGCGTCGACCTCTATTTCGACAATCTGCCGGACGCTTTCGAGGGATACCGCATCGTGCAGTTTACCGATGCCCATGTGGGAACGCTCGAAGCGCGCAACGTGGGCTTGCTGAAGCGCGATCTCGATAGCATCAATGCGCAGCGGCCCGACCTCATCGTGTTTACCGGCGACTTGCAAAACGCACAGCCGCAGGAGCTCTATCCCGTGAGCGGGTTGCTGGCTTCGCTGAAGGCACGCGATGGTGTGATGTCGGTGTTGGGCAACCACGACTATAGCAAGTATGTGCATGCTTCGCCCGCTGTGGAAGCGGCCAACCGAGCGGAGACCATCGCCCAGCAACGGAGATGTGGTTGGCGCGTGCTGCTCAACGAGCATGTTGTCTTGCGACGGGGGCAAGATTCCATCGTCATAGCTGGCGAACAAAACTATGGCGACCCCGACAGCGCCAATTTTGAAAAGACCATGCATGGGGTGGGGCGGCAGGCTTTCACCATCATGTTGCAGCATAACCCGGCCGCATGGGATGCAACCATCGTACCTACGAAGCGGGTGGCGCTCACGCTTAGCGGCCATACGCATGGTGGGCAGATGTCGGTCTTCGGATGGCGCCCCACACGTTGGGTCTACGCTGAGGACTATGGCCATTACGAGCGGGGCGAAAGCCAACTCTTTGTGTCGTCGGGACTCGGGGGATTGGTGCCATTCCGATTTGGCATCTCGCCTGAAATAGTAGTGATTACCTTACATAAAACAAAATAATGAAGTACATTTATCGTCTTTATCAGCTTTGTGTCGTGTTGCCACTATTCCTGTTGGCATCGATTTTGACGGCCTTGGTAACGGTTGTCGGCTGCCTCTTGGGCAACGGTCACTTCTGGGGCTATTATCCCGGTAAGTGCTGGTCGCGCTTCATTGTGGCCCTACTGTTCCTGCCCGTGAAGGTGGAAGGGCGCGAGAACCTGCGCAAAGGTCAGTCGTATGTCTTTGTGGCCAACCATCAGGGAGCGTTCGACATCTTCCTGATTTATGGTTTCCTCAACCGCAACTTCAAGTGGATGATGAAGCGGTCGCTGCGTAAGGTGCCCTTCGTTGGGATGGCTTGCCAGTATGCCCACCACATCTTCGTGGACCGTAGTGGCGTGTCGAAGATCAAGGCTACGTACGATGAGGCGCGCAAGGTGTTGCGCGACGGCATGTCGTTGGTGGTCTTTCCCGAAGGCGCACGGTCGTTCACGGGCCACATGGGCAAGTTCCGTCGTGGCGCATTTATGCTGGCCGACGAGTTGCAACTGCCTGTTTGCCCACTGACCATCAATGGCTCCTTCGATGTCATGCCACGCATGCGCGACTGGCATTGGGTGGAGTGGCACCCGCTGACCCTCACCATCCACAAGCCCATTGAGCAGAAAGGACAGGGCCGTGAGTTTGAGAAGGAAATGGAGGATACGTGCTATCAGGCTATCATGGACGGCCTGACGCCCGAGTACCAAGGCTATGTGGAAAACCGCGACCAGTAATATCGCGGTTGCCAATGGATGGTAAAAAGTGGTAAAAAGCCCTATTTTCCATGCTAAATCCTTGGCGCTTCCTTCTTAATTTTATACTTTTGCAAGAAAGGAACGTCTGTCGACGTGCATCCTAACAAGTAAAACCTAACCAATTGCTATGCATACAAGTGATTCGATAGTTATCATTCCTACATACAACGAGAAAGAGAACATGGAAAAGATTGTCCGTGCGGTATTCTCGTTGGAGAAGTGTTTCCACATCCTCGTCATCGATGACGGCAGTCCTGATGGCACCGCCGACATCGTGAAACGGTTGATGCGCGACGAGTTTGCCGATCGGTTGTTCCTCGTGGAGCGCACCGGAAAGCTGGGGCTCGGCACCGCCTATATTGCCGGATTTAAGTGGGCGTTGGAGCGCGACTATGAGTTCATCTTCGAGATGGACGCCGATTTCAGTCACAATCCTAACGACCTGCCGCGCCTTTACGCCGCTTGCCACGACGAGGGCGCTGATGTGTCGGTGGGATCGCGCTACATCACGGGTGTGAATGTGGTCAATTGGCCCATGGGGCGCGTATTGATGAGCTATTTTGCTTCCAAGTATGTGCGCTTCGTCACAGGCATTAGCGTGAACGACACCACGGCAGGATTTGTCTGCTATCGCCGTCGCGTGCTCAAGACTCTTGAGTTCGACAAGATCCGATTCAAGGGATACGCCTTCCAGATTGAGATGAAATACACCGCCTACCGCATCGGATTCAAGATCAAGGAGGTCTCGGTGGTCTTCGTCAACCGCAAGGAAGGAACGAGCAAGATGAGCGGTGGCATCTTCAGCGAGGCGCTCTTCGGCGTCATGAGGCTCAGGCTCGACGGATGGTTCCGTAAATATCCAAAGATAAAGAATTGAACTTACAAGACATTCTGAAACTATATGGCACCCTGCCTCAGGCGGGTGCCATGCTCAAGTCCCTGGAAAACAAATCGGTGAGAGACGTTTTCCTGCAGGGACTATTGGCCTCTGCCGCCCCCATTTTCTTTGGCGCTGTGGCCAAGCGTTTGCGTCGCGACACCGTGTTTGTCTTGTCCGACGCTGATGAAGCTGGCTATTTTTTTAATGATCTCAACGACCAGACGGTGCCTGGCGCCATGCCTATGGTGGCCAAACAAGGTGCATCGGGTGGTGGGACGAAAGCCGCCGAGGAGGCCCCAAAACCATCGCTGGCTGGTGGAAAGCAGGCTTCTGAAGATGGCGCCAAGGCGGTTTCGACCATGAGTTCGAAGGAGGTGGCAGGCTCTCCGAAGTCAAATGGCGTTTCGGAAGCGTTGCCCTACGAACCCCTTTTCTTTCCTTCGAGTTATCGGCGTGCCGTGAAATATGGTCAGCGCGACGCCGCCAACGGCATCCTGCGCACTGAGGTGCTGGCCAAGGTGGCAGCACATGTCACATCGACCGATGAGAAAAAGACGGGCGATAGGAAACCCCTGTTGATTGTTACTTACCCAGAAGCCATTGCCGAACTGGTGGTTTCGCAAACCCATCTCGATGAGCGCCGTGTGTCGCTGAAGGCCAACCAAACCATTGAGATCACCGATCTGGCGCATCGTTTGCGCGACCTGGGATTCAAGGAGGTCGACTATGTGTACGAACCGGGGCAGTTTGCCATGCGTGGTAGCATCCTCGACGTGTATTCGTTCTCCAGCGAGTTGCCTTTCCGTATCGACTTCTTTGGCGACGAGGTGGACACCATACGCACGTTTACCGTGGAAGATCAGTTGTCGAAAGACCGCAAGACGGAGGTGGAAATTGTGCCCGAGTTGGCATCGTTGACCACTGAGAAGGTGCCCTTCCTGGAGTTTTTGCCCGACGACGCCTTGTTGGTGATGAAAGACCTGACGTTTGTTCGCGACACCGTGGAGCGCATTTACAATGAAGGATTCTCCTCGCAGGCACTCACCGAGCGTCTGGAGGGAGCCACGGAGATGGAGCAAGCGCAGATACAACGCGACATGACGCGCGATATGAACCTCTGTACGTCGGCGCGTTTCATGCGCAATGCCGCTCGCTTCCAGCACGTGTTCTTTGGGCCATCGGTAGCCAATCAGAGTCCACAGGACCTCATGGGCGCCGTGTCCACAGGCGAAAGCATCCGCCTGACGTTCCATACCACGCCGCAACCTCTGTTCCATAAGAACTTCGACTTGCTGCGCAAAGCTCTCGAAGACTACCTGTTGCAGGGGTATAAGATTTACATCTTGGCCGACAGCGCCAAGCAACAACAGCGCCTGAAAGATATCTTCGATGAGACGGGATCCGACCTTGAACGCTCGCATTCGAACGCTCAGCGGACGGCGATTACCTTCATTCCTGTGAGCAAAACGGTGCACGAGGGATTCGCCGACAGCGATCTGCGGGCTTGTTTCTTTACCGATCACCAAATCTTCGACCGTTTCCATAAGTACAATCTCAAGTCGGACAGCGCACGGGCAGGTAAGATGGCCCTGACCATGAAGGAGTTGCAGGAGATGGAGCCTGGCGATTACATCGTGCATGTGGACTTGGGTATCGGTAAGTTTGGTGGCTTGGTACGTGTGCCTACACCCGATGGCACCTATCAAGAGGTTATCCGTATCATCTATCAGAACAACGACAAGGTGGACGTGTCCATCCATTCGCTCTATAAGATTTCTAAGTATCGACGTAGCGACACGGGCGAACCGCCCCGCTTGAGCACGCTGGGCACAGGTGCCTGGGAGCGTCTGAAGGAGAAGACGAAGAAGAAAATCAAGGACATTGCCCGCGACCTCATTCGGCTTTACGCAAAGCGACGCCACGAGAAAGGGTACGCTTTCTCGCCCGACAACTTCATGCAGCATGAGCTGGAAGCCAGTTTCCTGTATGAGGACACGCCCGACCAGTTGCGCACCACGCAAGAGGTGAAGGCCGATATGGAGCGCGCCCAACCCATGGATCGCCTCGTGTGTGGCGACGTGGGCTTTGGAAAGACAGAGATTGCCGTGCGTGCGGCATTCAAGGCGGCGTGCGACTCGAAGCAGGTGGCTGTGCTGGTGCCAACGACGGTGTTGGCCTATCAACACTACCAAACGTTCCGTTCGCGCCTCAAGGACTTCCCTGTCAGGGTCGATTACCTATCCCGTGCCCGTTCGGCTAAGCAAACCAAGCAGGTGCTGGCCGACCTTGAGAGTGGAAAGGTCGATATCTTGGTGGGAACGCATAAGTTGCTGGGAAAGACCGTTGCGTGGCACGACCTGGGACTGCTCATCATCGACGAGGAGCAGAAGTTTGGCGTATCGACCAAGGAGAAGCTGCGTAAGCTGAAGACCAACGTCGATACCTTGACCATGTCGGCTACGCCCATCCCACGCACATTGCAGTTCTCGCTGATGGGCGCACGCGACATGAGCATCATCCGCACGCCGCCTCCCAACCGTTATCCCATCCATACGGAATTGTGCACCTTTGAGGGAAGTGTCATCGCCGACGCCATCAGCTTCGAGATGAGCCGCAACGGACAGGTGTATTTCGTGAGCGATCGCATTGCCGGCTTGCAACATATCGAGGAGATAATCCATAAGTATGTGCCCGACGCCCGCGTGGCGATAGGCCACGGTCAGATGCCTCCGGAGAAGCTGGAGGAGATCATTATGGGGTTCATCAATTACGATTACGATGTGCTGCTATCCACCACCATCGTGGAGAATGGTATCGACATATCCAATGCCAACACCATTATCATCAACGACGCCCACCATTTCGGACTGTCGGACCTCCATCAGATGCGTGGCCGTGTGGGCCGAAGCAACCGCAAGGCGTTCTGTTACCTCATGGCGCCGCCGCGTAGCGTGCTTACCCCTGAGGCCCGTCGCCGCTTGGAGGCCTTGGAAACCTTCTCGGAATTGGGCAGCGGCTTCAACTTGGCCATGCAGGACCTTGACATCCGAGGAGCCGGGAACCTCCTGGGAGCGGAGCAGAGTGGCTTCATGGAAGACCTGGGATATGAGACCTATCAGAAGATTCTCAACCAGGCTGTGACCGAGTTGAAGAACGATGAGTTTGCTGATCTTTATGCGCAAGACATTGCCCAAGGAAAGGAAATCTCAGGCGATGAGTTTGTGGAAGACTGTGCTGTCGACAGCGATTTGGAGATGTATTTCCCCGAAACCTATGTTCCCGGAAGCGCCGAGCGTATGTTGCTTTACCGCGAACTCGACAATATCGACCGCGATGAGGCGCTCGACGCCTATCGCCAGCGCCTGATAGACCGCTTCGGACCGGTGCCTCACGAGGGTGAGGAGCTGATGCAGGTGGTAACGCTACGTCGCATAGGCAAGCGCCTTGGATGCGAAAAGATAGCGCTCCGGCAAGGTGTGATGAACCTGCAGTTTGTCTCTCAGCAAGACAGTCCGTTCTATCAGAGCAAGGCTTTCGGCCGAATCATCAAGTATGTCATGGCCAATCCGCGCCGTTGCCAGTTCAGGGACGTGCGTGGTCACCGCCTTATCCAGGTGAGGAACATCCCCTCTGTGGCCGAGGCTGTGGGTGTATTGCGCGGCATGGAGCGACAGGAGTGAGCGCGTGGGGAGTGTAAAATAGCATTTGTTATGGACATATTGATTACCGTCATACTTTATTTCTGTGCGTTGTTCGTCATGAGTCGGCTTACGGCCCGTCGGTCGAGCAACGACACTTTCTATCGGGCCAATCGCCGTTCGCCTTGGTATATGGTAGCGTTTGGCATGGTGGGCGCATCGATTTCGGGCGTCACCTTTGTGTCGGTTCCCGGTATGGTGATGAACATTCAGATGACCTACGTGCAGACTTGCTTGGGTTTTATCCTTGGATATTTTGCCGTGGCCTTCCTGTTGCTGCCCATTTATTACAAGCTGAACCTCACCACCATCTACACTTACTTGGGCCAACGCTTGGGCCTTCGGTCGTATAAGACAGGCGCTTGGTTCTTTCTCGTGTCGAAGATGACGGGCGCCGCCGTCCGGTTTTATGTGGTATGCATCATCCTACAACGGTTTGTGCTCGACGCATATGGCGTTCCCTTTCCCCTGACAGTGGTGGTCATGGTGGCGCTAATCTGGTTTTACACCCGTCGTGGCGGCGTGAAAACACTCGTGTGGACCGATACCTTCCAGACCCTTTGCATGTTTGGTGCCTTGGCGCTCATCATCGTTCATGTGGTGGGCGCTTTGGGCATGACGTTGCCTGAGGCGCTCTCGGCTGTGGCTGCCGATAGCCATTCGCGGATGTTTGTGTTCGACGACTGGGTGTCGAAGCAAAACTTCTGGAAGCAATTCCTTAGTGGTGTGTTCATCGTGATAGTGATGACGGGCCTCGATCAGGACATGATGCAGAAGAACCTGACCTGCAAGACCTTGCGCGATGCTCAGAAAGACATGTGTACCTATGGTTTTGCCTTTGTGCCGGCCAACCTGTTGTTTATGTGCCTTGGTGTGTTGCTCATGCTGCTGGCGCAGCGCCAGGGTGTGGCGTTGCCGCAGGCAGGCGACGAACTGCTTCCCATGTTTGCTGCCACGGGGCGGTTGGGCTCAGTGGTGGTGGTGCTCTTTACGGTGGGCATTGTGGCCGCATCGTTCAGCAGTGCTGACTCAGCGCTCACCTCTTTGACCACCAGTTATTGCGTAGATATTCGCGGACGTAAGGACGATGAGTGCCTTCGCAAGCGCGCCCACCTGGGCATAGCCGTGGTGTTTGCTCTGTTTATCTTAGCCTTCCGTGTGGTGAATTCCACCAGTGTTATCGACGCTATCTACATTCTTTGCTCGTATACCTACGGTCCGTTGTTGGGACTTTTTGCCTACGGACTGCTCACAAAACGAAGCGTCAACGACCGGGTGGTGCCTTATGTGGCCGTTGCCTCACCCATCGTTTGCTATGTCTTGAACGATGTTGTGGCTCGCACTACCGGCTATCAGTTTGGCTATGAGCTGTTGATGCTCAACGGAGCGCTGACCTTTGCCGGTTTATGGCTGCTGTCGGGGGCATCGAATAAAAAAACAATAAACGGGTAATCGATTAGCAATCTATAGTTTAATAGCGATAAATCCGACACCGATTGCGTTATCGCCGCTTATAAATCATGGCAAGGAGTGGAATGTTGCGCATGTGTTGTGCGCCATTCCTTTCTCCATAAAGCATGTGTGGAACGAAGCTTCCCTTATGTGTTGGCGGATTGAAACCGGTGGGATGGGATGTAGGCGAGATTCTATGAAAGAGGCGACAATAGTCGGGGTGATGCCCCGATAAGTTGTCGCCTCTTTTATGGTTGGTATGTTTCTTACAATGTTGGTGTCTTACGGCGTTAGCCTTCGGATAAGCGTTTCGCTACCGTTGCTTACGTGAGAGCAGGCTAAGGGTTATCGATTGAGAAACCACTGAGCCTCAAGGGCAGCCTTGCAGCCCGAAGCGGCGGCCACGATGGCCTGTCGGTATGAAGGGTCGGCGCAGTCGCCTGCCGCAAACACGCCCTCCACGTTGGTGCGGGGTGATGCGCCTTGCGTCTTGATGTAGCCCACCTCGTCCATGTCGAGCTTGCCACGGAAGATGTCGGTGTTGGGCTTGTGGCCGATGGCCAGGAAGAAACCGTCGATGGGCAGGTCGTAGCGCTTCTCATCGGCCTCACCCTTACGCCACACGAGATGAGCGCCCTCCACACCATTCTCGCCATAAAGGCCCAGTGTGTTGGTTTCGTAGAGAATCTCGATCTTGGGGTTCTCCTCCACGCGTTTGCGCATGATGTCGGAGGCGCGCAGGAAAGGTTTGCGCACAATCATATAGACCTTTTGGCATAGGCCAGCCAGATAGTTGGCTTCCTCGCAGGCTGTGTCACCACCGCCCACTACAGCCACGACCTTCTTGCGATAGAAGAATCCGTCGCAGGTGGCACAGGCCGAAACGCCCTGTCCGTTGTATTTCTTCTCGTCGTCCAGGCCTAAATACTTGGCCGATGCGCCAGTTGCGATGATGATGGTGTCGGCCTCCACCTGCTCGCCACGGTCGGTAGTGACCACATAGGGGCGCTTGGTGAGGTCCACATCGGTGATGATGCCGTCGCGGATGTCGGCTCCGAAGCGTTCGGCCTGCTGCCTGATTTCCATCATCATTTGGTTGGCGTCGACACCCTCAGGGTATCCGGGGAAGTTCTCCACGATGGTGGTTTGCGTGAGCTGTCCGCCCGTTTGTATGCCGCAGTACTCGATGGGGCTGAGGTTGGCGCGTCCGGCATAGATGGCTGCTGTGTAACCAGCGGGCCCGCTGCCGATGATGAGGCACTTTGTGTGTTCCATGGTAGTGTTGATGAGTGTTTATGGTTATGCCAGGAGTTCTTCCACGTCCTTGGCGATGTTTTCTATTTTCTCTGTGGGCTCATAGCGTTTCACCACTTGTCCCTTCTTGTTGACGAGGAATTTGGTGAAGTTCCACTTGATGTCTGGTGTCTCGCGCCAGTTGGGGTCGGCCTTGTCGAGCAGATCCACGAGTACCGGTGCAATCTCGTTGGTCATGTCGAAGCCAGCGAATCCCTTCTGCTCCTTGAGGAACTTGAACAGGGGGGCTGCGTCGTCGCCGTTGACCTTGACCTTCTTGAAACGTGAGAATTCGGTGCCGTAGGTGAGCTTACAGAACTGGTGGATCGACTCGTCGGTTCCTGGTGCCTGCTGCCCAAACTGGTTGCAGGGGAAGTCGAGAACCTCGAAGCCTTGTGAATGATATTTCTCGTAGAGTGCTTCCAACTCAGTGTAGGTGGGGGTGAAACCGCACTTTGTGGCCGTGTTGACGATGAGGAGCACCTCGTTGGCATACTCGCGGAGCGACACGTTGTTACCCTTGCGGTCTTTGACCGAAAACTCGTAAACAGTTCTCATTTTTTATATCCTTTGGTTTGTTATGTTGTATTATTCCGTTTTATGTTCTGTATGCAAATTTACTAAAATAGGAGGAGATAGCCCCGAATGGAGGGTTGTTTTTTCAAGATTTAATGATATTTAGGCCAAAATAGTGGCACATGTGAACAAGGTTTCAATGGGTTGGTGCTGCTTGAAGCAGCGTTGCGGTCGTGTTTTCCCCTTAACGAATAGGGATTTCCCCCGAAAGAATAGGAGGTTATGGCTTGCAAATGCCATAGGGATTAACTATTTTTGCAGCATATAACATTAAGGAAACTTAAAACGATTTGATTATGAAAAAGCTTTCTACTCTCATGACGATGGCCTTGGTGGCCATGATGGCGCTGACGCTCACCTCGTGCGACGAGGATTACGACATAGCTTACACGCTCGAAGGCACGTGGAGGGGCAACATGTATGTGAGCTCCGTTTACGACGGATACACCTACGACGCCACTTACACGGAACTCTGCTTCGTGCAGGATCCCTACCGATACAGTTCGGGAACGGGTTATTGGATAGATCACTACGCTGGCGACGCCCCTTGGCGCTACGTGGCCAACCACACCGAGTGGAAGGTGCGCGGTGGTGTGATCCGCATCCACCTCATGGAGGAAGACACGTACGTTGAGATCGCCAACTACCGTCTCGACGACAACTACTTCGACGGAACCATCTATTATGATGACACGAAAGTCAAGTTCCGCATGAACCACACCTCATCGCCCAACTGGAACGACTACGATTACGGTTACGACTATCGTACAGGCTATTACGCCAAGCCCGCACCCGGAGTGCGTGCTGCCTCGGGCGACGCCAAGCCCATGAGGGTTTTCAGAACCCAGGAGTGAGTAGCGAACGCAGAGCCAGTGAGGAATGTAACGAACCGAATTAACAACAACTAAATCAAGATGCGCAATATGAAAACAATGAAGATGATATGGGTGGCTATGTTGCTGGCGTTGCCCATGGTGCTGACCAGCTGTGGCGATAATGATCCTTACTGGTATGGCGATTACGACTATGGTGGCGATTATCGCCCCAACAACCGTCCGGATGAAGACGACGATGAGGATTTCTGTGTGAGCATGGCGCAGACGCTGGCCGGACAGTGGCGTGGCGAGCTGATGGCTTACCAAATAGACTCGGCCGGTGTGGCCATCGACAGCATCCTCTACAGCACCGACATCGAGTTTAAGCAGTATAACCGCCAGAGCATCAGTGGTACGGGAACACAATATGACTATGAGATCTACTACGACAAGTGGGGCAAGCAGTATATCGCCGATGAGCCTTTCACCCGCAATTTCACATGGTACATCGATCCCAACAACGGCACTATTTACCTTACTTACAAGGAGAAGCATAGCGATGGCACAACGAGCGACTATGTGATGACCATCGATTATGACGACCTGAACCTCGACAACCGCACCTTTACAGGCTACCTTTGGGCTGCCGATGGCGGTGAGGTCGACGACTTCTGGTTTGAGCGCTACAAGGGCGACAGCAACGCCAAGGCGGCACAGCCCACGAGCGATGGTCGCAAGGCCGTGAAGCTGAAGCTCGTAATGCGCTAATCCCACGCTTCGGTTCTTACCCCAAATCGGTCATTAGACCGAAATAGGTAAAATGGTAGTTTGTTATTGATTCTTTCCAACTCTTGTCAGCGTTTCTTTCGGCATCTTGCTTCCATTCGCGTTTCGCCATAGCCCGCTATGCCTTCAACGCGACTGTCGCAACCTGCTCGAAACAAACACTAACAAGAATTGAAATCTAATGACCGATTTGGGCTTATCAAACATACGGTTGGCTCCTGTCAGACGAGTCATCGGCTTTAGCCATATATGGCATTGCCTGCTCTTAGACAAGCCGTCGGCTCTTGCATGTCAGACATTGGGCCAACACAAACAAAGGAGGCAAACACCATCGACAGGTGTTTGCCTCCTTTGTTTGTGTTGGTTCTTGCCCTATGTGGAGTGGGCGAGCGAATGGCCTTTTACAAGCCCCACCATTTGAGGTCGATCTTCGCTTCCACCTCGTTCTCGATGGCGTCGGGCAGGTTGCAGAAGAAGTCGATGCCGGTAAGCTTCTCCAATCGGTCGATGGTTACGGCGTAGTTGCGGAGCTTGGTGTCTTCGTTCGACTTGTGCTCAAACCACAGTCCGAGTGCGTGGTACTTTCCGTTCTTTACCGAGAGGATAGCCGTGAAGTAGTATTTGGGCACGATGAGCTTACTCTTCGAGGTGTAGCCAGCTATCTGGCTGCTCTTGTCGATGGTTCCGCCCTTGCAGATGTAGAGCACGTCGCGGTAGTTGTTGGTGTTCCAAGTGTTGCGCAGCGCGCCCTCCATGGTCAGCCACACTCCCGTGTTAAACCCTCTTTTCTGCGGCTGGATGTTGCTGAGGTAATAGGTCTGCTCGTTGGCCTCCTTTGAGTTGAGGCGGTCGGCCGATGGGCAGATGTGTCCGCGGTCGTAGCCCGACGATCTGTAGTCGGCCAGTGTGGTGCGGTATTGCTGTGGTATGGTGGTGTCCTCTTGGAACGGGTCGCCTCCCCATTCGGTCTTTTCCCAGTTTTTGCGGTTCCAGTTCTTCACGCTGTTGATGGAGTTGAGCTGGTAGCAAGTCCATCGTTGCGCCTTCTTGTCGCAGTCCCATTCCACGGCGAAGTTCACGCCGTAGTTGTCTACGGAGTGCACCAACACAAGGTTGTTTCCTCCTGTTTTCAGACGTGGAAACTCCAAACGTCCGTAGTTTGGGTTTACGTTGGTGGCGTTGGCGTTGGTGTTTACGCCAGTCTGTGTGCCCGGTTTCTGGCTGGGCAGGTTGTCGTCTTCCTGACAAGAGAAGCAAGTCAGGGCGATGGCGAATAGCGATAACGCTACAAGACGATAATGTTTCATGTTTTGTGTCTAGTACTGATGCGATAAAATCGCATAGTTATTAAAATTCATCAAATAAAGT
>NZ_JAXVAE010000155.1:0-22539 GCF_037460745.1 Hallella sp.
CGCATTCTTCTGCAAACTTAGAGAGAAATTCGTTGTTACGCCGTCTGAGGCTAAATTAACTATTCGTTGTGAAAGCCGTCTGAGGCCAGAGCTATTAGATGTGATGCGCACTTCAAATCACTCCAAATGTCGGATGAGCCCTAAAAAGTCCATAGGGTTTCAGCCCGCTTGGTTTGTCTTTTTTTTGTGTCCCTTTATTATCTAATGACGACCGATTTGGGTTAGAACTGCGGATAGTCGCTGCTGATGGCCTTCGTGGCCATGCACTCCATCTCGATGAGCCAGCCGGGGCGGCACACGGGAGCGTTTACCAAGATGAAAGGTGTGGCCTTGCGACCAGCGTTCCCACCAAACTTCTCCTCGAAGAGTTGGTTGACCACGGCGTAGTCGGCTGGGTCGCGCAGGTAGCACACCACCTCGCTCATGTCGTCGAAGGAGCAGTTGGCCTCGTTGAGCAGCGCCTCCACATTCTCCCACATGCGCTCACACTGGCGGCGGATGTCGCCGCGATGCATGATCTCACCCTTGTTGTTGATGCTGGCCGTTCCCGAGATCAGCACATGGCGGCGGTCGCCATAGTCCACATAGGTGCCACGCTCAAAGCTCACCCCATAGTCGCTCGTGCGGTTGAGGTGGTCGGCGGCGTAGAGGTAGCCCATCTGCCCTTTGGCCAAGGGCGTCACGGCGTAGGCGTCCATGAGCGAGAGCACACGTGGGTTGGCGTGGCGCCCTCCGATGCCCGTCGAGGCGATGAAGTGGGTTTGGTCGGTGAGGTTTTGCGTCACAAACACATCGTTGCGCGCCTTCACCACACCAGCGTAGTGGTTGTCGATGTCGTTCACGAAGAACCACGTGCGCACGCAGTTGGCCTCCAGCGTGCAGCCCTCGTTGAGCAGTCGCATCACATACTCGTTGAGCAACAGCTTCGTTTGGCGCTCCGAGTCCTTGGCGAGGTTGCTGCACGAGGCGCTCCATAGCTGGCGGTAAGGGCCGTGGCTCACCTCGTAGAGACCGCTGGGCAGCGCCTTGGTGGCCACGCCTGTCATGAGGATGGCCCACAGCGCCACCTTCGTGCCGTTGGCGGGAGCCTGTTGCACGATCGACACCGCATACTCCGGACTCTCCAGTTCGTAGCTCATCAGCTCGTCGGCCTGGTTGGCGGCGTCGCTGAGGAAGTAGCGCTTAAACACCGTCTTGGCGCCCAGCTCCTTGCGGGTGGCCTTGAACTCCTCGGCCACCAGGCGCAGCTGGTCGGCGTAGGTCAGCGTGCGGCCCGTGTCGGTGAGACTGATCATGACGTGGTGCTCGCGCACTTCCGTGCCGTTGTCGAAGGTGTTGAGTTGTATCTTCGTGAGATTTGAAGACCTGTTGTTTTCCATATTGTTGATTGGTTCTTTTATTGTTGTCGGTAAGAAGGGTAGAGGCTGTTAGGCATAGGAGTGCATTCCACTCAGCAGGTAGTTGACGCCGAAGTAGGTCATGATGAGCGAAAGGAACGCCAGCACCATGAACCAGTGGTAGGGGCGCGGACGTCGGAACGCCGGCAGGCTGCCGCCATGCAGGGCGATGGCGTAGACCATGAACGTGATGAGCGCCCAGGTCTCCTTCGAGTCCCAGCTCCAGTAGCTTCCCCAACTCACGTTGGCCCAGATGGCTCCGATGAAGATGCCTATGCCCATGGCGGCCACGGCGGGGTAGAGGAAGAGCTGGCTGAGCGCCTGCAGCTCGCCTTCGTGGTGACGCATGAGCAGGCCCATGACGGCGCAGATGAACGTGAGCGAGAGCAGCGCGTAGCTCATCATGATGACGCTCACGTGGATGGAGAGCAGGGGCGAGTTGAGCACCGGCATCATCTGGCCGATGGCCGGGTCCATGGCGTTGATGTGGCTCACCAGGAGGAAGAAGCCCGAGAGCAGGAACCCAAACACCATCACGATGCGGAAACGGCGCTGCATGAGCAGGGCGATGGCCTCCACAAACCACGCCAGGAGCAGCATCGTCTCGTAACCGTTGCTCAAGGGTATGTTGCCGCTCACCATCCAGCGCAGCGCCATGGCGACGGTGAGCGCCAGGAACGACAGGCCGAGCAGCGCGGCAAACGTGCCGTCGGCCCACCGGCGACGGCGGGGCGTGATCCAGCGGGCCTCGGTCATGCGGCCCATGATATAGAAGAGGGCGATGAGGCCCAGCGTGAGGTTCACCATGAAGAGCACCGTGGCGAAGGGCACGGCGTTGAGCGCGCGCTCGGCCTGGTAGCGTGGGGCTGAGGGGAGGGTGCGCCCGCCAAAGACGTGCTGGTAGCGATCCATCTTGTTGAGAAACTCATCCACGCGGTCCCAACGGCCGGCAGCCACATCCTGGGCCATCAGCGAGAACACGCTGCGGATGTAGAGCGCCTGCTGCTGGTTCATCGTTTGCGGCAGCGTGTCGGTGGGCGCATACCATGTGGTGACGCCGTGGGGCGTGGTGTAGGGCAACAGGTGGAGCGACGCGGCATGGCGCAGCTCCATGACAAGCATCAGTTTGCGGTCCACGTCGAGGGCCTGCTGGTGCACCTTGTCGGTGTTGCCTTGGTAGTATTCCTCGACCAGTGGGCCCAGGGTGTATTGTCCCATGACGAAGAAATTGGCCATGGCGCTATGGCTTTCGAGGCCCATCTGCTTGCGCAGGGCGCTGCCCTTGACGCGGATGAACGGCTCCGTGGCCCACTCGTTGCCATAGAACAGCCATCCGGCCAGCACCTGGTTGGCCGTCAGCCCCTTGTAGGAACGGGCGCCGTAGACCTTCTTGCAGAAGTCGAGGGCGTAGGTCTCCACCGGGCAGATGCGGTCGTTGTAGAGCATGCAGAGGCGTCCCAGCTTGTCGGCGGTGGCGCGGGGCACGGTGGATTGTGCCCGGCCGCTTGTGGCCAAGGCGAAGAGCAGCAGGCCCATGAGCGCCCCTTTGCGCAGCAGGTCGCTGCGGAGCACACGGCGGTAAGGCCCCTTGGGGTCGACGAGCATGAAGAGCAAGGAGAAGAAAAGCAAGGCATAGCCGGTGTAGGTGACGGGTATGCCCCAGGGGTCGCTGTTCACGGCCAGCACCGTTCCGTGGCCGTCGGCGTCGTAGCTCGCCTGATAGAAACGATAGGAACGGTAGGAGAAAATGTGGTTCATCGACACGCGGCCCCTCTGCCGCTCGTGGCCATCGATCACGGTAAACACCGATTCGTAGTCGGCCGCGGCACTGGTGCCGGCATGATAGGAGGTCTCAAACCGCTGGAGCTGTAGGCTGAAGGGCAACATGGCGTTGCGCATGTCGTGGCCGTCGCCCTCAGCGATATAGGCGTTGGTGGTCTCGCCCTCACGCAGGTGCATCTTGCCCTTGGTGGCGGTGAGGTGGGTGAGCAGTGCGCCCACAAGGATGACGACCATCGATCCATGCAGCATCCAGGTGCCCCAGTGGCGCACATGGCGTTTCAGGAGATAGGCCACGCCCAATGCCGTGAGCGCAGTCCACATCAGGACGAACCACCACGAGCCGTAGATGGCCGTGTGGGCATAGTTGGTTCCGTGGCTGTTCTCCACCATGGTTGCGGTGGCCATCGCCACCAGCAGCGCCACATAGATGAAGCATGTTGTCTTTTTGATCATATCAATCTTTGCAAGCTTTGGCTCAATGCTTTTGCAAAGATACGCAAAATCGACGACTAACAGGCCTGCGCGAGTGGGCTAATTCGACAAATCATCATTTTTGGGTATGGATGTGCGCGGCGATGATCTTGGCCAGTTGGGCCGCTCCCTTGTCGGTGGGGTGTATGCCATCGCGCTGCATCAGGCCTTCGGTGGGCTTGAATTCGGTGTGGAGGTCGATGTAGGCGAGCTTGTTTTTCTTCACCACCCGTTTGATGGCGGGTATCTCGCCATTGACGATCACGCTGTCGGAGATGCCCCAGATGCGGGCGGCCGGTATGGGACTGCACACATAGATCTGAGGTTTAGAGGGCAGGGCGCGCAGCGTGTCGACCATCTTCTGCAGGTCGGCGCCATAGTCGGCGCCATGTATCCAGTTGTAGTCCTTCGAGTCGTTGGTGCCCAGCTTGATGACCACGATGTTGGGCAGGAACGCTTGCGCGTCGGCCCACGCCTGCTCCTTCATGTAAGGCAGGTCGCCCTTGTTCATCAGGGTGCGCGCCGACACGCCGAAGTTCTTCACGTTGTAGTTCTTTCCCAGCAGCCGTTGGAGCACGGCGGGGTAGCCATAGACCTCGCTCATGTCGATGCCCATGCCGTCGGTGATGGAGTTGCCGATGCACGCCACGCGCTGCGCCTGCTCACTTGGCGCGGCGATGGTGGCGAGCCACGCCTTGAGGTCGCCGAGCATCTGCTCGTGGAACGCGAAATTCTTGCGGATTCCATAGCCGTGCCCTCCCGAGGGATAGGCGTAGAGCGCGCAGTTGTTGCCGGCGCGGCGCATGGCTGAGTAGTAGGCCACGCCATTGGTGACGGGAGGCACCACGCGGTCGTCGGTGGAGAGGATCACGCAGGCGGGTGGTGTGAGATGGCGACGCACGCAGGCGTCGTTGCTCCACTGCTGTATGAGGCGCTGGTCTTTCATGCCCTCGGCCCCCAGGAAGTTGGCGCACGATCCCTTATGGGTGACGCGCTCGTCCATCGACACCACGGGATAGAACAGGATGCTGAAGTTGGGGCGTGCTGCCCATGGGGCGTGGGTGCTCACCGCCGATGCCAGGTGTCCGCCTGCCGAGAAGCCCATGATTCCCACGTCGTAGGGATTGACGCGCCATGCCGTGGCCGAGTCGCGCACGGTGGTCATGGCGCGGTAGGCGTCGGTCAGGGGGATGGTGCGGTCGCCCTTGGGCATGCGATACTCCAACACAAAGAAGGCGATGCCCTGACGGTTCATCCAGTCGGCCCACTGGTGCCCCTCGTGGTCGACGGCCAGATGCGAGTAGCCGCCGCCCGGAAGGTCTACGATGGCGCGGCCCGAGGGTTGGGCGGGCAGGTAGGCCGTGAGGCGCGCTCCCTCCGCAAAGGTGATGACAAACTGGCGTGCGGTGGGTGTGGCGGCTGCCGAGGCGGTGGCCGAAACCATTTTGCTGGGCGCTGTGCGCGCTGTGCACGACAGGCACAGGGCCATGGTGAGAAGGGAAAGAATGTGCTTCATGGATGATGGGTTTGTGGGTTATGCGTATGCTTGGTGGTGTGAGTGGTAGGCGCAAAAAGCACAATGGGCCTGGTGAGCAGCGCTGGCGCCACCCATCAGGCCCATCTTCCTTATTGCTTATTCACCTTATAGGTCTTGCCATTCTCCTTGACGACATACACGCCAGCGGGCAGACGGTTGAGGTCTTCGTTGACGCGGCGGCCGTCGAGGGTGAAGATGAGGCGGCGCGAGGTGCCGTCGGCGTTCACGCCATAGATGCCGGTGTTCACGGCGATCTTCAGCACACCGTTGGCGGCGGCCAGCGCGGAGCTGTCCCACATCATGCCGTCGGGCAGTGTGGGCAGGCTCACCTTCGGCTTGCCGCTAAACTTATTGGCGGTCCAGAGCACGATGCTGTCGCCTACGGCAGGTGCGTAACGGTCGCTCAGCTTGACCACTACCGAGTCGTTGAGGGTGAGCGTTCCACCCACCTCGAGGTAGGAGCGGCTGGTTCCGTTGTTGCGGTTGTTGCTGATGGTCAGTTCCAACTTACCCTTCGACAGGGTGATGTTGCCCTCGGTCTTGATGGCGCCGTAGTGGTTGCCAAAGTAGGTGCCGGGAGCCAATGTGCCGCCGTTGACGACGATGCTTTGCAGTTTGCCGCGTCCTTGCACCAGTCCTGAGTCGGTGACGGTGACGCCCGATGTGCCCAGGAGCAACGTCTTGAACGATGTGTCGTCGAGGCGGAGCTCACCCCCGGCGATGGTCACGGCGCCGATGTTGGGCTGGGCGTTGGCGGTAGTGAGCGTCCAGATGCCCGATCCCACCTTGCGCACCTTGGCGTTGGTGATTTGCAGGGTGGTCGTCTTCAGCATATCCTCGTTGAGCGTGCCGATGGTCAGGGTGCCCGTTGTGTTGATGACACCCTCGCCCTTGACGTGACCGATGGCCATCGACCGACTGCCGGCCTGGAACGTTGTGCCCTTGCTCACTTGCAATGTGGCCTTCGGCAGGCCGTAGTTGTTGTTCCAGTCGAAGCTGGGTCCGTAGGTGCTGCGCTGCTCCTGACCCGCAACGACGGTTCCCTCAAATGGGCTCCAGTCGCCGCTGAGCGTGTTGCGCGGACCGGCGGCGTACACATAGAGCGTGCCCTTGCCGAGCAGTTTGCCCTTGTAGTCGCAGCGCGGATCCATCCAGAAGTTGCCAGTAATCTTCTCAGGCACCACGAAGGTTGTGCTGTTGTTGCTGTAAGAGCCCATCGTGTTGCTGTCGTACACCTTGGCTCCGCTGCCGGTGAAGCGCACCGTGTCGGCGTTGACGCCATCGAAGAGGTCGAGTGTTCCACGCTCCACATGGATGCTTCGCAGGGTGCTGGCCGCGTCAAGAGTGAGCGTTCCTGTGCCTCGCTTGGTGAGGGTGTGGCGACCGTTGGTCGACACAATGCCGGTTTTCAGGGTCAGGCGGGCGTTGGCGTCGACGTTGATGGCGCCGTCGGAGCCTGCCAGGCGGATGGTCTGGTTGGTGGTGATGTTGGTCGCTACGCCCAGTTCGCCATTGTCGGACAGTTCGATGCGGTTGTTCACACCGCCCAGTGAGCCATATTCCTGCCCCTCCTTGTTGGCCAACTTCGCCACGTTGAGTGTGCCGCCCATGATGCGTGTGGTGCCCACGAAGCGGTTCTCGTTGTTGAGGGTCACCGTTCCCTCGCCAGTCTTGGTGAGGTCGGCTGTGCCAAGGATGCTGTCGCCACTGAGGGTGTATTTGAGCGTATCGTTGGTGAAGTTGAGCGCTGCCACCGTCACCGGCTCGGTGATGGTGATGTCGCCACGCTCGGCGTTGTCGGTGAAGGTCACGCGGTCGCCACTCACAAACTGGTCTTTCAGTCCGCCCACGGTGAAGTTCTCGGTGTTGAGGAGGTCCCAGTTGCCATCCATGGCGCCCTGCCACTCCACAGCGGCGGCGTCGCGCTGGTCGGCGATGGTGATGAAGATCTTGCCGTTGGCCACGCTCAGGGCGGCCTTCTGGTTGTTGATGCCGTCGATGGTGATGTCGGCTATGTCGCCCTTGATGTCGGCCACGTCAGCCAACTCGTAGGTGCCTGCCTCCAAACGGTCCTTGCCGCTGAGGTAGGTGGGGTGGATCTCAAACACCGGTGCATTGTACTGCGGGCCCTGGCTCCAGTTTTTCTTCTCAATGACGAGCTTCTTGGCCACGAGCTTGTCGGCCTTCTTCGTGTTGTCGTCGATGTCGAATACCACGCGTGAGCCGAAGCCCAGGTGGAGCGAGTCGATCGTCACCATGCCCACATGGTCGGCGCCCGGACGAAGGATGGCGCCATAGTCCATGCTGACGCCGGCCTGGAACGAGCCACCGTCGGAGTTGAGCTCGGCAAAACGGTTGAGCCAAACGTGCGAGTGCTGCATGACGCCATCGAAGCGAAGCGTGCCAAACCACACATCGGTGGGACCCGTGTAGGTCTGCACGGCGGTGGGCATGACGAGCGTGCCGCAGCCCTGCTTGGTGACACGGGTGGCGCCCGAGAAGGCGGCGCCCGTCAGCGTGTGGGTGTAGTAAGAGGTGGTGATGTTGTTGTTGTTGTCGTGACCCTGGGTCCATGAGGGTGCCACATCGAAGAATACCTCGGGCTGGGCGCCCTCGGCCACGCTCACGGTCATGTCGGACGTCTCGGCCATGATGACCTGCTTGCCGTTGAGCGCCGATGAGAGGGTGCCACCGTTCTTGATCTCGGTCTTGCCATTGGTGGCCTCGGGAGGCGGTGCGATGGTGATGCCCTCGAGCTCGCCCACGAAGTAGGACACGTGGGGCGGCTGGTTGTAGCCGTTCATCTGGGTCTGCATGGCGTTGCGATACTGCTTGTCGGTGAGCAGCGAGGCCATGCGGTGCTGGGTGGGAATGGTGGTGGTGTAGATGCGCATGTCGCCCGATTCGGTGCGCGCCACAATCTCCTCACGCCAGTCGCCGAAGATGTCGGCCTGCAGGCACGGTGTGGCTTTGGTGCTGTTGTTGTTCAGGGCGCCAGGCAGGGTGATGGTGCTCTGGTCCTCAAACTTGTGGATGCTGGCGGCATTGTTGTCCTCGTCGAGCAGGTCGCCGTCCCAATAGATGCGGAACACGTTGCCGAACCAATAGCCGTCGGGCAGACCCTCGGCATGCTTGGCAGTGACGGCACTGATGGGCCTGTCGTGGGCCGACGACCCGATGGCGCCCGGCACGCGGTTGGTGAAGTTGGCAAACATGCAACGGCCATCGTCGCCGCCGCCGGCCAAACGGTAGAAGATCTTCGAGGTGGTGGCGTCGCGGTAGTTGTTGGCCGGCCGGGTCTCATTGCAGGCGTACATCTGCAGTCCCTTGCGATAGGGGTCGAACTGTCCCACGTGCTGGGCGTCGCCATGACCGAGGCCTGTGGTCGACAGGCCGTGGCCGTTGTCGTCGATGACCATGGAGCCAAACACAATCTCGTCGCGTCCGTCGAGGTCGACGTCGGCGATGACGAAGTTGTGGTAGCCCTGGCCATACCAGGGTGAGCCGGGGGTGTTGTTGTTCCAACGCCAACGCACCGACAAATGGTGGGTGGCGGGATCCACGTCGAGCGCTATCATCTTGTGGCGGGTGTAGATGCCTCGTGCCAGGAAGATGCTGGGCTTGCGGCCGTCGAGATAGGGGGCGCCGAAGAAGAACTTCATCGAGCGGTGGCCGTAGCCGTCGCCCCATGCGGCGTTGAGGTCGCTCTCGCCACTCTCGAAGCGTTTCAGGGGGAACTCCTGCACCACGTAGGGCTTGCCCGTCTGGCCGTTCATGTAGACCAAGAACTCGTCGCCTTTGCTGAGGAAGTTGTAGACGCCACCGCGATAATCCTTCGTGGCGTCGCCAACGGTGTAGGTAGTGCCGTCGGCCATGTGGATGACGCTGCCGTCTTGCAGGCGGGCCACACACTCGGCCTTGCCGTCGCCGTCCCAGTCGTAGGCCATGATGTTGATCTCATTCTGTTGGAAATCCCACATGTTGGGGCCGCAGTCGATCCACCAGAGCAACGTGCCGTCGAGTTTCTGCACCTCGATGCGTGCGAAGTCGGCCTGTGAGGTGTTGTTCGGGTCTTGGCCGATGAAGAGCTGTTTGGTGATGAGCTCCATCTCGCCGTCGCCGTCCACGTCGCCAATGGTGGCGTCGTTGGGCTCATACTGGTTGGAGATGTCGGTCTTTCCGTCGTTCGAGATGCGCTTGGGCTTCTTCACCTCCAGCCATCCGTTGGCCAGGCTGAGGCCCTTCTTGCTGTCGGCCGACGCCTGTCCGGCGTGCACCGCCTTCACGGTGTATTGGCTCTCGAGCGTGCCGTTGGGGTCGGTGAAGTTGGAAACGGTGAGCGGTTGGTCGTTGACCTTCACACCGTCGCGGTAGAGATCGTAGGTGGTGGCGTAATACTCGTCGGCGTTGATGCGCCAAGAGCAGTACATGCCGCCATTGCTCTTCACGGCGATGAGACCTCGGTCGAGGTTGTCAAACTGGCGTTGGGCGAAGCCTGCCAGCGAGCTCATGGCCATCAGGAATGTGGCTGTGATGATTCGTTTGTTCATATCTGTGTAGCTTGTTTCTTGTTTTCTGTAAAAAGGTAGTTGTTCTATTCGTCAGCTGCATGTTCTCTGTGGCGCAACATGCGGATGCGGTTAGTTGCCGTCGGGCTTGGCCGTCTCGAAGATGGGCGCGGCGTACCACACGAAGGTGTCGGGGTTGTCGGGGTGGGCGGGCGAGTAGTCGCGCCAGTCGGAGCGCAGGTGAGCGGCCAGCGGAAGGCCGAGCTGCCTGATGCCCTCCACCACCATCTTGGCCACCTCGTAGGCACCATAGGGGTTGAAGTGTGTGTTGTCGGCCAGCGGTTGCTCCTGTCCGGGGAACGTGTGGGCGGCGTAGTGCACCAGCGCCCGTGTGCTGCCCTCATAGCCGAGGGTCTCGAAGAAGGTGCGGGTCATGTTGTGCAACTCGATGACGGGCACTTTCTCGCGCTGGGCCACGGCCCGCATGGCGTCGGGATAGTCGCCGTGGGTCTCAAGGATGTGCTGGTGGGTGTTGTCGAAAAAGCGGCGCTGTGTGGGGGTGCAGAACACCACGATGCCGCCCTTCTGGCGCACACGGTCTATGAACACCTTGAGGTTATGGCTGAAGTTGTACCATGCGCCGGCTCCGGCGTTGCGCTCCTTCTGGTCGTTGTGGCCAAACTCGCAGAACACGTAGTCGCCACGGCGCAGGTGGGCCATGATGTAGTCGAGGCGCCCTTGGGCCAGGAACGAGCCGGCGGTCAGTCCGCTCTCGGCCAGGTTGCACACGGCCACGCCCTCGTCCCACCAGCGTGGAATCATCTGGCCCCATGAGGCCCAGGGCTCACGGCTCTGGTCTACCACGGTTGAGTTGCCGCAGAGAAACAGGGTGGTGGCCGTGGTGTCGCGGTCGATGACGATGCGGCTCACGGCGGGCGCCGACCCATTGAACTCGAAGGTCAGACGGTCGTCCCAGTGGAGGTAGTCGCGCTCACGATCCTTGATGCGCACGCTGTGGCGGTCGTCGATGCGTGTGCTGCGCTTGTTGACCACGAAGCTCACCGTGCGCAACTCGCGGCGACGGGTGGCCACGGGCTCCACCATCAGTCGGCGACACTCGGCCCTGACGGTGGTGACGGCGGCCTGGCGACGGCTGCCGAGGGTGACGCTGACGCGATAGTTGCCATCGGGCACCTTCACGCTGAAGAAGAACGGGGCCTTGCTGCCCTTTGTGGGCGATGCCACCACGTCGTAGCCGAAGCCCGTGGCGTCGGTGTAGCGCGGCTGGGCCTGCGTCAGGTCGAACTCGAAGTGCTGGGCCTGGGCCTGCAGGGAGGCCATCAGGCAGAGCGCATATAATAACAGGTGTCTCATGATTCGATGGGATAGGAAGGGGTGGAGTGGGTCAGAGCTTCTTGCCGTTCACCCTGACGCCGTTTACCTTGGCGCTGGGAATGATGGTGGGGTCGAACGCTCCGCGCTTGTTGTTGATGTCGATCGTGGAGAAGGTGAAGTCGTGCAGGCGGTACTTGTCGCTCAGGCCCACGTCGAAGAAGTTGTTGCAGTCCATGTGGATGTCGCGGATCTGTATGTCGCGACACTCGGAGAGGGGCATGTCGGCGCGGTCGGCGGGCTTGAAAAACTGGGTCCACGGGCGCACCACGAGGAACGATCCCGTGCGGCCGGTGATGTTCTCCACGCTGACGCTCTCGTAGCGTTGGGGCGTGTCGGGGCGCATCTTGAGCCACAACACACGGTTGGCGTTGTTGGCGTGGCAGTGGCGCAGCACCACGTTGTGGTCCTCGATGCTCTCCGATCCGAGCGTCAGGCAGCCGTGCACGGTGCCGTAGAGGCAACGCTCGATGAGGATGTTGCGGTTGGGACCGTTGGTAGAGTCGCGGTCGGCCCACGTGCCCTTGCCGCCCTTCAGCGCCACGGCGTCGTCGTTGACGCTCATGTAGCATCCGCTCACCAGCACGTCGTGGCACACGTCGATGTCGATGGCGTCGCTCGATGGGGCCTTCAGGCCCTCGGTGGGCGAGGTGATGTGGGCGTTGAGGTAGCGCACATGGTGGCAGCGGTAGAGGTGATTGGTCCAGAACGGACTATTGGTAAGGTGGATGTTTTGCACGGTGACGTGGCTCGAACGCGAGATGTAAACCAGTCGGGGGCGCTGCTCATCCTTGTTGGTGCACTGGGGATTCCACTGGCGGCGCAACCAAAACTGGCGCCAATAGTGGTGGCCGTTGCCGTCGATGGTGCCGGGACCGGCGATGACGAAGCCGTCGAGGCCGTCGGCGTTGATGAGGGCGGTGTAGTAGGTGCATGTCTCACCCTCGATGCGTGTGGTGCGAAGGTCGAAGTCGGCTATGCGGTCGGAGCCTTTCAGCCGGCCTCCCTCCTCCACCTGCAGGTGGGTGCCTTGGCGGAAATACAAACTGCCTGAGAGGAACGTGCCACGCGGCACCACCACCACGCCGCCGCCCTCGCTGGCGCAACGGTCGATGACGCGCTGCAGGGCTTGTGTCTGCACCTGGGTGGAGTCGGTCGACACGCCGTAGTCGGTCACCACGTAGCGACGTCCCAACTGGTTGAGGTCGACCTGTGTGGTGTCGGCGAACCAAGGGTCCATGGGCGTTCCGTCGGGCCACAGGGCTTTCTTCTTGGCAGCCGACAGGCTGAGTGTGGCGATGAGCGCCAGGCAGAGTGTGAGGAGTCTTCGCATGCTATTGGGTTTTCGGAACGGCCGGTTTTGAGCCGGGTAGATTGGGTTTCTATGGTGCAAAGGTACACTCTTTCTCCTTAATATGTATAGAACAATTTGATATTCTGCCTTTAATTTTTGACCTTCCTATGACCATGAGCCGTTGCGACCCGACTTATGCGTATCTCGGAAGGCGCTAATGCGTTTGCTTTTTCCAAGCCAATAATGACAAACAAACGGCAAGGCGGTACATGCGTTTGTTTGCGTTGGGAGAAAAGTTTCGGTGCAACGATGCAATTCGTGGTGCGTCGTTGCAACAGGGGTGATTAGGGAAAATGTGTTCGTTGGCCAACGGGAAGGTGTTGGCCAACGAACACATCATTATCAGTTGGCTGGCATGGCGGCGCGCAGACCTGTGAGGCCGCGGCGGATGAGATCCTTGGTGCCACTGCCGTCGTTCACATAGTCTCTCACCATTTCGGCATAACCCATGGCGTCTTTCAGGCGCTGGGTGGGCGCGGCGATGGCGCGTGCCGCCTGCAACGCCTCGAGAAGTTCCTTGAGGTCGGCAGGTTCGGCGAGGTTGCCGGGGCGCATCATGCTGAGGGCGGCGTTGAGCTCGCTCGCCACCACGGCGCCATTGCCCTTGTGGTTGGCCACAAACGCCTTGGCGGCCTCATAGCGCGAGCGCATCTCGTCGATGCCATTCTTGGCCCAGGGCGCAAACTCAGGAACCTTCTTCTCCATGGCGTCCCACGCCTGCTGCTCAGCCAAGCGCTGCTCAGCCACACGCAACAGTTCGGTGAGCGTGGTGGTGTCGACATACGCCGTGTCCTCGATGGCGCCGTCGATGCGGAAGTAATGGGTGATATGGCGGTCGGCATCATAGTCGGGCACAAACGACAGGCGGTCGGCGTCGGCCTCACTGCTCAGTGTGGCCTCGTCCCATGAGCGCACATCCTTGGCGGCCATGACGAGCGGGCCGTTCATGAAGGCTGCCGCCCACATGGGCTTATACGACTGTTTGCGCGTGATGTCCATCTTGTCGGGGGTGAAGTCGAGATGGCGTGTGAAGGGCATGTTGACCACCACACTGTCTCCCTTCTGCCAGCGGCGTGCGTCGATGGTGACGTAAGAGCCCGGCTGGTAATGGTCGGCCAGTTCCTTGCCGTTCACCTGAACGGAGAAGCCGGTGGTGGCCCAATAGGGCACACGCAACTTCATGGTGAACGTCTTCTTGCCCTTCTCCACACGGACGACGGAGCGCTGGGCGGGGAACGTGCAGTCCTGGCGCAGCGTCAGGCCCTGCCATGTGGCGCGTGTGGGCAGGTAGAGCGCCACCCAGAGGGTGTCGGCGGCGGTGAAATAAGCCGCCTCCTGGTATTTCACGTGGTTCTCGGCGCCCGTTCCGCCGCAGCAGGTGGCTTGCGGAGTCTCGTTGCCCCACGGCTTGCTGGCGTTGAGGCCCACGGCATATTGGTAGAGCACGGCATACTCGTGGGGGTTCACCGAGCCCACCAACTGGTTGTAGAGCACGCGCTCATAATAGTCCATATAGCGCGCATCGTTGGGATGGTAGGCGTTGAGGTCCTTGGTCAGCTTGGCCAAATTGTAGGCGCAGCACGTCTCATTGATGTCGGGTCCGGCGGGGTTGGTGGCCATGCTCACCATCTGCTTGTAAGGCTGACGGAACATCTCGCCATTGCCCACGCCACCCATGGCGTAGCGGTAACGGCCCTGCACCAGGTCCCAGAAGTTGTCGGCGATGTGCCAGTAGTAAGGGTTGGCGTTGGAACGATAGGAGCGCAGCGCACCCACAATCATGGGGATGTGCTGGTTGGCGTGGCGGTCGCGGATGGCGTCGATGCCGCGCGACAACGGCTCGTAGAAGGCCGGTGCGTCGAAGAAGTTGGCGGCCTCGATGAGATGCGCCTTCTCCGTCTTGTCGGCAACCATCTCCGACAGGCGGGCGAGCGACTCCTGCATGCCTCCCACCTCACCGGCGATGTACATGTTCCACATCTCATAGCGGTTGCCCGGCTTGGCGCGGCGCTCAGCCTGTGTGCCGTCGGTCTTCACGTAGGTGCGGTAGTGCAGTCGGTTCCACACCCAGAGGCCCATGTCCTTGGCAATGACGAGCGCCTTGGCGGCGAGCTTCTTGTCGTCCACGAGGTTGGCGATGTCGATAAGTCCGGCCAGTTGTTTATGCACGGTGTAGTAAGGTGCCCACACGCCCTCTTCGTTGTTGTAGGGCGCGTAGCGCTCAATGAGGGCGCAGTGTTGGGCGGGAATGGCGTTGATGTATCCGTAGCCGTAGTGGGCGCAGTCGGTCTTGTAACGATCGAAATCCTTCCATGTGCCGCCCAACTGTCGGAGCTCGCTCTCGGGCGCCAGGTCGCGGGCCTCGCGGTAACGGCCCAGCTGCTTGTCGTAAACAAACGTCATCTCCTGGCATTGGCGCATCTGGTCGACCACATACTGTATGTTCTTCTTGAGTTGCTGACGCTTTGCCTTGTCCGTGCAACTGGCGTAGGCCATGGCCATGGCCGAAAGGTAATGGCCCGTTCCGTGGCCCTTGAGCTTCGTGGTGGGCGAGTCCCATCCGTCGCTCACGGGATAGCCGTCGGTGGGCAGTCCGTAGGTGTCGCGGTAGTTGTAAACCTGTTGGCGCGGGTCGAGCGTGAGCAGGTGGTCGATGTCGAGGTCGCGGTTGTGCGTCAGGCGGTTTTCTCCAATGAGCTGCACGCTCCCCAGGGGCAACGGCTCAGCCACGGGCTTGGGCTGCGGAACAGGAGCCTCGGTGGCCACCACGCTCACATGGGCAGAGATGGGGAATCCGGCGGCCGTCTTGTTGTCGCCGATGATGTAACCCTGCACAACATAGGATGAGCCGGCAGGATACTTGTTGGCGTCGGCAGCCGCCTTCTCGGTCTCGAGTGCGGCGTTCATCCATTTCACCTGTCGGTATTCGCCGTGTCCATCAGCGTAGGTCACCCAGAGACGGTAGGGCAGCATAGGCACCTTTCCGACAGTGGTAGTGACTGCCACGGGAGTAACGGTCTTGATCTTTGCCCGCTGGGCGGTCGCCGTAAGCGAAGCCATGAGGCAAAAGGCTATCAGAGTTTTCTTGTTCATAAAGATGGAATATGGTAGAATAAATTTGTCTTAGCAGTGTCCACATTCGGCACAAACCGATGCAAACCGTTGATGCAAAGGTAAGCTTATTTGTTCAATAATAACACGCCATACACTATATTTGGACTGCTTTTTATATGATTTGGACGGTATTGTCATTGAGCAGGGTTTCCATCAAGCCTATGAACCAATGAGCCCATTAGGCTTTGAAACCTAATGGGCTCATGCGGTATGGTGGTATTGGCTTAGCCGTTTCGCTTCACGTGACTTGGTAGATTACTTCACGCTCCACTCGAACACGCCGGCTGAGAGGCGCTCGTTGATCTTCACCTCGAGCTTCATGGCGGTGGTCTTCACCGGCTTGAAGTTGACGGTGCAGGCGGCACCCTTCTCCACCGGATAGGCGTCGGCGTCCTCCACGGGCTGCCACTGGCCTTGCGCATCCTTGTAGTAGAGCTTCCAACTGTCGGGCACTGAGCAACCGCCCCAAGGCTGGTCGTCGAACCAATACACCGTTGAGCTCTGCACGGTGGCAGCCTCAGGGAAGGTGTAGCTGATCCACTCGGTGGTGTTGTTCTTGGGCCACCAGTGGGTGTAAGGAATCGAACGGTCTGTGGCGTCCTTCGGAACCAGGCGGTCGTTGATGCTCTGCAGCGACGGCAAACGCATGGACGACTCGATCTTGCTCTGGCTGGCGAGCGTGGCGGGCTGCGAGGGATTGGTGGCCTTCAGGTCTTGGGCGAGCCACACCTTCATGTCGCCGCCGCCACGGTGAGCCCATGCGTAATAGGGGATGAGGGTCAGCGTAACGTCCTTGGTGGTGAGTTTGCCGGCCTTGTCGAACGCCAGGGTCTGTGCGTCGGTGGTCAGTGTGGTGAGCGTCTGTCCACGCCAGTCGACGAGCTTGGCCTTGCTTGCCTCAGGGATGAAAGCGTCGAGGGTCTTCGTTCCGAGCTTGAACGACGGATTCTGGTTGACCAGCACCTCCTTGATGTCGAAGTTGTTGTCGGGCCACTCGGCACAGTACACCAGCGGGCCACGCTCCACCTCGATCATGCCACGGTCGGCCTCCACCTTGTTGTTGGCGCGTACGGTGCGCGGCTCCATGTCGAAGTGCACCTGCACCTTGTCGCCCTTCTTCCACTTGCGGCTGATGGTGTAGTAGCCATCGGCAGTAACCTTGCCCTCAACAGCCTTGCCATTGACGAGCACCTTGTATCCCAGGCGCTTGGTGTCGGAGTAATAATAGAGGTTTGAAGGCACCGGCTGGTTCTTCAACCAACCCGGAACGCGGATCTTCATGCCGAAGGCGCCGCCACCCTTCACCACCGACACGGTGATGTCGCCATTGTAAGGATAAGCCGTTTGCTGGCTTACGGTGACGCTCTTGCCACCCACCTTCATTGTGGCGGTGTTGGCCAGGAAGAGGTTTACGTAAAGATTGTTGTCCTTAACGGCATAAACATAGCCTGGCAGAGAAGGAATAAAGCGGCAAATATTGCTGGGGCAGCAAGCGCAACCGAACCAAGGCTGGCGCTGGTGCTGGCCCATCGACTCCAACGGGTTGGGGTAGAAGAAGCCACCACCGTCGAGGCTCACGCCACTGATAAGGCCGTTATAGAGAGAGCGCTCGAGCACATCGTAGTACTTACTCTCGCCATGGAGCAAGAACAAACGATAGTTGACGTAGACATTGCCGATAGCGGCGCACGTCTCACAGTAGGCGCTCATGTTGGGCAGGTAATAGTTGGGACCGAAGGCCTCGCCCGATGCCGTAGCACCGATGCCGCCCGTGATATACAGCTTCTTGGTGACGATGTTGTCCCAGATGCGGTCGATGGCGTGGATATAGGCCGAATCGCCTGTGAGGGCGGCCACATCAGCCATGCCGGCATACATGTAGGCGGCACGCACGGCGTGGCCCACGGCCTCGTCTTGCTCCACCACAGGCTTGTGGCTCTGCGAGTATTCCTGCTTGATGGAAGTCTTTCCGCGATAGTCGAGGAAGAATTTGGCCTCGTCTAAGTATTTCTTGTTGCCTGTGGCGAGGTAGAGACGGCAGAGCGCCATCTCGGCAATCTGGTGGCCCGGCACCACACAAGCCTGCCCCTTTCCAGGTCCGACCTCCTTTACCACGCAGTCGGCGTAGCGGCAGGCGATGTCGAGGAACTTGCGGCTTCCTGTGGCCTGCCAGTGGGCCACGGCGCCTTCCACCATGTGTCCGAGGTTGTAGAGCTCATGGCTGAGGTCCTCCTCCTTCGACCAGCGGGTCTTTCCGGCCCATGAGTGAGGGTGGGTGTAGTTCTGCGTGCGAGCCGTGTAGAGGTATCCATCGGGCTCCTGCGCCAGTGCGATGATGTTGAGCACCGAGTCGATGTAGCCCTTGAGCTTGTTGTCGGGGAACGTCTGGAGGATGTAGCTGGCACCCTCGATGGTCTTGTACGGGTCGGTGTCGTCGAACGAATAGGGCATCACCTTGTTCACATCAACATTGTCGGCGTGGGTCTTCATGTTTTGCGCGGCACGCTCAAAGTTCTTGTAGCGTCCCTCGCTCTCACACTTTGAGAAAGCGAGCGGAATGGTAATCTTACGACTTGCCTCAAGGCGCTGTCCCCAGAAGCTCTGGGCAGGCACCTTCACCTGTGTGAAAGGCACGGGCGTGATGGGATAACCCGCCGCCGCGTTTTTCTTCTGCGCTTGTGCGGGAGCGGCGAGCAGCGTGGCTGCCGCCAGTGTCACGATGATGGAATGTCTCATGATTTGTTTTATGTTTTTATGTTATTGTTGTCGTTACGGATAGTTCTCCACGGCCTGTTACCTTGTGGCCGGTGCGATGACCATTACGAAACCGCCGCCCGATGCCATGTGGATGGCGAGGCTGTCGGCTGCCGACACCTGGCGCGCCTCGAAGCGATGGTCGTTGGCGTTGCGGTCGGCGTTGATGCCGTCGGTGAGCAGTGTGGCCTTGAAGGCTTGTCCGGCGGGCAGGAAATTGAGGTTGATGGTTACGTCGCGCTCATCCCAGTTGGTCAGTCCGCCAATGTAATAGATGTTGCCTTTTTGTCGCAGCGTCACGATGTGGCTACCCATCTGGCCCTCGATAATGGTCGTCTTGTCGAACACGGTGGGCAGGCTGGCGAGGAAACTCGTGAACCGCGGCTCACGCTCATAGCTTGTAGGCACATCCGAGAGCATGGTGAGCGGCGAGTCGTACACCACATATTCGGCAGCCTGATGGCAGCGTGTGCCTTGGCTCATGGGCTTGGTGTAGGAGGCGAGCCAATCCTTTCGTGTACCGTTGCGCAAAGCGCCCGGCGTGAAATCGACACTGCCCGACTGCATGCGGATGAAGGGGAACGTCACGTCGTAGAGCGGATGGTTGTTCTTCAGCGAACCCCACTTCACCTCTTCCATGCCAAACACGCTCTCGAAATTGAGCACGTTGGGGTAGGTGCGGTTGAGTCCCGTGGGTGTGTAGATGCCGTGGAGGTCGAGCACGAGGTGATGGCGCGCGCAGGCGTCGGCCAGTCGATCCACCATCTCAAAGGCCGTTTGGTCGTTGCGATCGAGAAAATCGACCTTGAATCCCTTCACGCCCATCTTGGCGTAATGGCTGCAAGCCTCCTCCAGTTGCTCATCAATGACGTTGAACACCGTCCAAAGGATGATGCCCACATGGCGCTTGTTGGCATAGCTGATGAGGCGGGGCAGGTCCACGTCGGCGATGGGATGCATGATGTCGCCCTTGTTGGAGTCGTACCATCCCTCATCGAGGATGATGTATTCGAGCTTGTGCTTCGCTGCGAAGTCTATATAATATAAATAGGTGTCGGTGTTGATTCCGGCGCGAAAATCCACCCCTTCGAGGTTCCAATCGCTCCACCAGTCCCAGCTCACCTTACCCGGCTTGATCCATGATGTGTCGCCGATGCGGTTGGGCTCAGCCAGGGCATACACCATGTTGGCCGTGGGCATGTCGGCATCTTTCTCGCTGATCTGCATGATACGCCAGGGATAGACGCGGGCGCCCTTGGATGTGGCGATGTAATTGGCCGTCTCGGCCACGTAGGTCATGCGGCGCCAAGGATGGTAGTCCATGCGTGTGGGGTAGGGGGCGAAGAGCGCGTTCAATGAGCCCTTTCCGTCGGCCTTGACCCACATGCCCGGATAGGCATGGGCGTCGCTCTCGAGCAGCGTCACCTTGGCCTGTCCACAGTCGACGGTGGCCGGCAGGAACGAGGGCACGGTGCTGATCGTGTCGAGCGTGGTGTCGTGGTAAATGTTCTGGAAAGCCATTTGGAACGGGTTCTTCACGTTGGTCGATGGCGAGAGCCACGCGCGTCGGTTGTTGCCAAACTGGTACTGGGCCGACTCGTTCTTGACAACCGTTTCTCCCGTGCGTGTGGTATAAAAGCGGTAGGCCACCCCCTCGTTGGAGGCTACGACGCGCAGCCCGAAGCCCGTGGGTGCGAGCAGATCGAGCTGGTTGGCCTCAAAGCGGAACTGGCGCTGGCGGTAGAACGGCGCGTCGATGGTATGGCTGGCCTTGGTGCGCTTGGCCTTTACGCCCTGGTCGCCCTGGAGCGCGGCCTGGCCGTCGTTGAGCAAAAGATTGATGTTCGCGCCCTTGAGGAGCGTGTGTCCGTCGAGAGCCACGGTGATTGTGGCGCCCTTATCGAGGTTTACGGTGGCTGAAACGCGCCCTGAAGGCGATTTCACTTGGTAGCTCTTGGCTTGCATGGCGAAAGGCCAAACGGCAGCCACGAGCAGTAGCATTGTTTTCAAAAAATGGCGCATAGGCTTGGTTGGTGATTGCGTTTTAGTAGGCGGTATTTACCCCGCTCTTTTGCAAAGTTACTCATTTTTTGTGCTTTATAAGTGTAAAAAACGTACTAATCTTGTTAAAATAGTACCGATCTATACGATTTTACTATTTTTATAGACGGTTTTGTTAGGAAGTATCAAGGAAAAAGTGTATTTTTGCACCATCAAATTTTATTTGGTTTATTTATTAGGTAGTACGTTGCAAAACATTTAGGTAACCCGTCCGGAAGCGTCCGAGGCGGGTCCTTTTTTTTATATAAGGAGCGAATAGTTTGACATCGGCGAGAAATAAAGCATTTAAAATTTTGAGCGTATCAAGTTATTAGCTATATTTGCAACGAATAAGCCACTCACGGCCCATTGGCGATAAGCTGATGCCCCACACCATGGCGCGCTATCGGCCGTAGAGGCTACGAACCTGGAAAATCACAATTAACAATACCTTAAACAACCCTTTAAACAACCGTTACTATGAACAGCGACGAACTTTTGCTCAATGCCAACGAGATGGTGGCTTATTTGCAGAAACCCGCAAGCGAGTTTACCAAGGCCGACATTATTAACTTCATCCGTCACAACGACATCCGAATGGTGAACTTCATGTATCCCGCCGGCGACGGAAAGTTGAAGACCTTGAACTTCGTCATCAATAACCTCAACTATCTTGAGACCATCCTCACCTGTGGTGAGCGCGTCGACGGATCGAGCCTTTTCTCGTTTATCAGTGCTGGCAGCAGTGACCTTTACGTCGTTCCGCGTTTCCGCACCGCATTCATCGACCCGTTTGCCGAGGTTCCCACGATTTGCATGCTGGCCTCGTTCTTCGATAAGGACGGCCGTCCGCTGGAGAGCTCACCCGAGCACACCCTTGCCAAGGCCACTCGCGCCTTCACCGAGGTGACCGGCATGGAGTTCCACACCATGGGCGAGTTGGAGTACTACGTGATGATTCCCGACGATGGCACCTTCCCCGCCGTCGACCAGCGCGGCTACCACGAGTCGTCGCCTTTTGCCAAGACCACAGCCTTCCGCACCAAGTGCATGGACTATATCGCACGCACGGGCGGCCAAATTAAGTATGGCCACTCGGAGGTGGGCAACTTCCAGCAGGACGGATACATATATGAGCAGGGCGAGATTGAGTTCCTGCCCGTCGACGCACAGACCAGCGCCGACCAACTGATGATTGCCAAGTGGGTGATTCGCAACGTGGCCGCCGAGATGGGCCTGAACGTTACGTTCGCTCCGAAGATCACCACCGGCAAGGCCGGATCGGGTCTCCATATCCACATGCGCATCATGAAGGACGGCAAGAACATGATGATCCGCGACGGTCGCCTGAGCCCCGAGGCTTGCACCATGATTGCCGGAATGATGGACGTGGCTCCCGCCATCACCGCCTTCGGCAACAAGAACCCCACCTCTTACTTCCGTTTGGTTCCTCACCAGGAGGCTCCCACCAACGTGTGCTGGGGCGACTGCAACCGCTCAGTGCTCGTCAGAGTGCCGCTGGGCTGGACCTCCAACAGGGACATGTGCAGCATGGCCAACCCGCTCGAGGCTGAGAAACACTTCGACACCTCGCTCAAGCAGACCGTGGAGATGCGTTCTCCCGACGGCTCAGCCGACATCTATCAGCTCATCGCTGGCCTGTGTGTGGCATGCCGCCACGGCTTTGAGATGCCCGACGCCCTGCAGGTGGCCGAGAAGACTTACGTGAACTATAATATCCACGACGCCGAGAACGCCGACCGCGTGGGCGCCCTGGCTCAGTTGCCCGACAGCTGCGAGGCATCGGCCGACTGCCTGGAGAAGCAGCGTGCGGTGTTTGAGCAGCACGGTGTGTTCAGTCCGGCCATGATCGACGGCATCGAGGCTCAGCTCCGTGGCTTCGCCGACCGCACCCTTCGCAGCGACATCGCTGGCAACGACCAGGAGATGGAGAAGCTCGTGAAGACGTTCTTCCATTGCGGATAACCCCTATTCCCCCAGCGCTCATGCATGGCGTCGCAACGGTTTTTGGCGACGCCGTGCCAATGAGCATCCATGCCCTCCAAGTGCTTATCGTGAGGGCATGCCCCATCAAGCGGCTGTTTTGCAGCCGTTTTTTTTAGGATCCATTCATAATCCCAAATTAGTACTGATGCGATAAAATCGCATAGTTATTAAAATTCATCAAAT
>NZ_JAXVAE010000156.1:0-15185 GCF_037460745.1 Hallella sp.
ATACTATAGGTAAAAAATGCGCAGGATTTTAAAGCGATTTTGAACACCCTACCCATCCGGGCAGGCTTGGTGCGGCAAAGTAGAACAAAAGGATCCAGAACGAGCATGTGCTGAACACCACCGCCAATCCGTGGAACGGGTTGCGCGATGGCTTTTCCTTATCGTTCGAAGCCGCTGACGCCCCTGCTGTCGTTGGCGCGTCATGCAGAAGGCCGATGAGAATTATAGAGTAGGCGATGCCGATGATGCCAAATCCTTGGAATGTTCCTTGCCAAGAGTGCATGGCCGCCACCGTGGCGCCAAATCCGCCAAGCGCCTGTCCCACGTAAAGACCTGTCATGTGTATGCCTACGGCGAGTGAGCGCGACTTGTCGGTGTGCCAATCTGCGATGAGCGACAGGGCCGACGGTATGTAAAGCGCCTCACTGATGCCCATCAAGGCACGCAGGATGTAGAGTTGGTCGAAGCTGGTGGCGTAGCCCATGATGAACGTCACGGCCGACCAAACGAACAGGCTGCTCACCACGAGACGTTTCTTGCTGATGCGGTCGGCCACAATGCCGGCGAACGGACTGACGAGTCCATAGATCCAAAGGAATACGGCCATCAAGGCGCCAAACGCCTCGGCGCGGTTGAGTTCGCTGATGTCGGCCTTCATTGTCTCTTGCATGGTGCTGAGCATTTGGTGGTCCATGTAGTTGAGCAAGGCCACCACCCATAGTAGGGCAACGACGAGCCAATGATAGAATTTCTTAGTTTTTAGTGACATTTTTGGTTTATTAGGTTCAATGATTTAAGGTAGATAGTTGTGCCATTAGCCCCGTCTTTTGTTGTCATACTTGCTGAACGTAATAGGCAAATGCAAGAAGGCGCGTTGCCAAGCTGCCGAATGGCTGTTTTCATACCGTCGAAAGACCATTGTCAAGCTACCGAAAGACAGTTGTCGAAAGGTAGAAGGACTTTGGTTGCAAGTTAGGAATGACATGGCATTATGATGCCCACGACGTTGGCTTATGGCATTTATTTAGTTGTGGTGATTACTTTTTGGCTTATGTTTTTGCCCCTTATGCTTGTTGTGCTTCTTAGCTTTGGCCTTGGCACGGAAGGTGGATGCAGGCAGGAGGTCGCTGTTTACGAGATTTGCCCGTGTGAACGGCTGCCATGCGTAGCGCACGTATCGTGGTGCCTTCACGCCCTCAGCGGTGAGCATTACCTTGTTGCCCTCGATGACAGCCTTGGCAGGGCGGAAGAGCCCATCGTCGTGAGCGATCTCGAATGAGCGAGGATCCTGTCCGTCGGAGGTGGTGAGCCCATGTCCGTAACGGAAGCTTACCACGAGTGTGTCGCCCTTGCTTCTCACCTGATTGACCAACGGACCCGATGGCGTCAGACCGAAACCATAGTTGCGGGTCAACGCCCAGCGGGCCAAACGCTCGCCCACCGGTTGTTTGTGATGGTAGTGCACATCGAGCGAGTCGCCATAATCGGTGCTCACCACCATGCCCGTGTGCGGCAGGCGCATGAGCTTACGCTGCGAGTCGCGGAACCATGGCCATGACGGCCGGTTGAGACTCGAGAGTTGCACATAGTAGAAAGGCAGTTTCGGTTGATGCCAATACTGTCGCCAACTGCTGACGAGCAGGGGGAAGAGTTGCTCGTGCGCCTCGAAGTTGTGCGCATTGCTCTCGCCCTGATACCACACCACGCCCTTGATGGGATATTGCGCGAGCGGCAGGATTCCGGCCTCATAGCAATACACCGGCATAAAGGGGTGACGACGCAAGCGGCTTCCGTCGGCCCCGACATTTTGCTGGGCGCGTTCGCGAACCCATGGTTGGATGAAGTCGTTCCATCTGAAATTCTGCAAGATAGATGGGAAACGCGTTTCCAGGGTCTGCCGATCGATCCACGACTCGATGGGCGAACCGCCCACGGCGTTGCACACCAGACCTATGGGAACCTGCAAACTGTCGCGTAGCATGCGGCCAAAATAATAAGCCACGGCCGAGAACTGCGCAACGCTTTTGGGCGATGCCGGGGTCCAGGAGGTGGGCTTAAAATATTCCAAACAATCCACCGAGTCGAGCACTTCAATAGGCCATTGCTGGGCGTAGGTGTCCCATCGCCATTGCATGTTGTAGAGGCGCAGGTCGTTGTCGGCGGCTTTGGGAATGTCGCTACTGCCCGTATCCGATTGGCGAAGCATGAACCCCATGTTCGACTGGCCAGAGCAGAGCCACACCTCGCCTACGGCCACATGGTTGAAAGTGAGCCTTGAGAGGGGCGCTCCCTTGCGCTTGAGGGTCTCGGTGAGTCGCTTGACGACCGTGGGATGCGCCTGGTCGGACCACGAAGCCACGCCTGGCCAATAACGATTGTCGTTCACCTCATCGTGGTTGGTGCGGTTGGTTTTCGTGGCTTTCACGTCTTTACAGTCAACCGAAAGCACATATTCGGCCTTCGTGTCGGTCAGAGGCTTCAGCCTTACGGTCCAGTTTCCTCGGTTGTCGGTTACGCCAGTTGCCGTGCGCAGGGCGGTTGTGCCCTTGGCGTCCTTATCCTTGAGGGTCACGGTGATGATGGATCCTGCGTTGGCCGTGCCGTGGATGTCGAGCGTTTGGTTGCGTTGGAGCACCATGTGATCGGTGTAGAGCGGCGACATGCGTAGGCCGCCGTAGTTACCCGTAATGCCACTGTAGGCCGTCAGGGCCAGCAGACGCGCTCCGGCGGGGTTGGGATGGATTCCCTCCACGCTATAGTCGGGATGATGATAGAGCGGCGCATGAAAATCGATAAGTTCCACTCCTGCCACGCGAGCCACCGTTTCAATGGCCTCTTGTATCTCGTCGTGCCACAGTTTGGTGCCCGATGTGAAGCGATGGTGGTCGTGGCGGATGGGCGTGAGACGCGCTATGAGGATGCGCACCTGTGGGTTCACTTGTCGCAAGGTGTCGATGAGATGCAGATAATCGGTTACAAACTCATCGCGGTAATTGGGCCAGTTGCGTGGGTCGGTGTCGTTGATGCCGAGATGCACCACAGCGATATCGGCTGTGAACGCCTTCGCTGCGTTCCACTCAGCCTGTTGGAAATAAGGCATGTGGCCGTGTGCCAACAGTGTGGCCGACGGCCGCCCGAAGTTTCCCACCTCATAGGCGTCGCCCAGCATACGCTGCAACTGCGACGGATACGCGTCGGTTTCGCGGTCTTTGATGCCTGTTCCGTAGGTGATGCTGTTTCCCACGCACGCCACCTTCAGTTTTTTCTCCACCTTCGGTCGGGCGTCGACAGAAAGTGAGGTGAGCACAAGCGCAAAGGCCATCATGGCCTGCAGGGCGGTGGATATGGGATGGTTCAATAGGTTTTTCATTTTGAATGATAGTTCGATATTGAGGTGAGAAGCCACCCTGTTGCCATCGAACGTGAAAGGAAGGCAACGGGGCGACTGTTGGGTGATGGTTCTAATGGAAGGTTGTAGGCTACAACCCGTTGGGGCGATTGTGCCGAGTGGCATTGCCCAATTCGTTACTTGGCGGGCATCGCCTCATAGGCGCCACCTGTGATCTGGCTCACCGAGAGACGCGAGAAGAGAATCTTGTAACCTGTGTTGTTGGCGTCGAGGTCGGCCTCATAGAGGATACCCACGGTGCCATCGTCGAACACCGACATGGTGGAATAGGCCGCCGTTCCCTCGTGGATCATCACACCGCGCTGCCAGTTGTCGGCCAAAGCGGGTGCGAGGTCGGCCCCCCGACGTGGTATTTCGCGATAGTAGAAGCCCAGGTGGTCGCGTGTTTTGCTTTGCAGAAGCGACTGAATGGCGAGCCATGTCTTGCGACCGTCGATGGTGCGGCGCACCGGCACCACCACCACATCGCCGTTGCAACGGGTGCAGTTGGCCAGCGCCTTGGCATCCTTGGCCTCCGACCATGCGCCCTCAGCGCGCTTCTTATTCTTATATACGAACACATTGAAGCGACGACCGAGGCTGCTGAACTTGCGGCAACTGAGCAGCACGCTGCCGTCGGGCAGCTCCTCGACCTTCGACTCATCGCCATCGGGACCGGGAATGGTTGCCGCACCGCCGAGCACCTGCCATGTCTTTCCGAAGTCGTCGCTGTAGATGACGAATGTTCCCACGTGCAGCACAGGGTGGGCAATGTAGAGGCGGTAATACTTGTCCTTCTTGATGATGCGGCTCTGCGTAATCTTTCCCGACGTGAGGAAGAAGCCCTTCTCCTGCGTCAGTGGTTGCTCGTCGCGATAGAGGTTGTAGATGCTTGGAGCCACATCGTGCCCCTTGTCCCACGTCTTGCCGCCATCGGTGCTTCGGAAGAACATGGCATGCTGCGGATTCTTGGCCGTGGCGTGCACGTAAGGCACATTGCCGCTCACAGCCTGCATGAGGATGAGCCCTGCGCTGTCGCGGTCGGCCACCACACTGGGGTCGCCGTAGCCAAAGTCCTTGCGGCCCTCCACCACCGTGTTGATGGGGCTCCATGTGCGTCCGCCATCGTCGCTGCGTCGCATGAGGATGTCGAGTCGATAGGTGCCCCCTGAGTTCCAACCGATGTCGGAGAAGTTGTGGCGATAGTCTACCATGGCTATCACGCCGCCGTCGCGTGTGATGGTCATGGCTGGGATGCGAACGGGTATGCCCTGGTAAGGGTCTTCGAACACCGTTACAGGTGTAGGCAGGTTCGCCTTGGAGATGGCTGCGCCCGCCGTTTGTGCCTTTGTGCCAACGATGAACAGGAAGCTTACTAAGAGAATAAAGGCAAATCTAAGGATGGATTTGTTCATTTATCAGTGCGTTAATAATTGGTTATTGTATTAGGTGTGTTGATTTATTCGAGTTCGATTCGTAGGATTTGCGGAGTCCTGACACCCGGTTTCAGTTCGCCTCCGATATAGAGGAATTGGTTGGCTGCAATGCCAATGAGCAGAGCGCCCGCCCTTGCCAGTCGGGCGTCGGGCGTTGTGGGTTTCAGCCATCGCAGCGTTTTGGCGTTGAAAACGAGCGGCGTGGCATTGAAGCGATACCACGCCACTGGTTGCTTGAGGTAATCGGCCTGGTCCACTAATTGGTATTTGCCACTGATGGCATCGGCGAAAATGGTCTTGTTCACACCTCCCAGGCACAGCAACAGGCCCGCGCCGTTGGTAGCGCCTGTGGCTCCGCTGAGTGTGAGCGACTCGCCCGCCGCATCACGAGGTGCGGCCAATTGTGCCCAACGGTTGCGCTTCACGTCGTAGGCGTAGCCATCTGTGGCCACCTTGCTCTTCGCTCCCTTGGCATAGAATCCGCCCCAGGCGAAAAGGCGTTGCCCATGTGCCACGCATACAGGCTGCACCCTTGGCTTTCCCGGCATGGCCTTCCGCGATTTCCATTGGCTTGTGGGGCGCGAGCAAGATAGGCTCCATAGGGCTTTCGACGGTTTGCCGTTTTGGTTGCCTCCAAACACAAACACATGTCCCTTGGCGTAGGCCGCCGCCCCGTTGTCGACCGTTACGGGCAGAGAGGGCAACCGCATGACGATGGCGTTGCCCCGTGGGTCGAGCTTGACGCTTACCACTTGGCGCAGGCTGTGCTCTTGGTTGTTGCCACCGATCAGCAACAAACTGTCGCCCATGTCAACCGTTGCGCCGTAGGCCACCGGTTCGGGCAATGTGCCGATGCAGCGCCATTGTAGCGTGTCGGCTTGCCAGCAGGCAGCGTAAATGCCCTTGTAATAGTGTTTTACGCCGCTGTTGTCTGGGAAGTTGCACCCTCCAGCCATGATGATGTGGTTGCCGATCGTTCCGGCAAAACAGGCCGACACTCCCATTGCGTAGCCCGCTTCGCTTTGTGGAAATCCACCTATTTTGCTGACACGCAGATGGTTTTGAGCCATCGTGGCATACCATGGCAGCAAACCAACCAGCAGCGCCACGAGCCACATCGGTGCGCTCTTGGGGTGAAGCCATGTGTGGGGATGAAGGTTGTTCATAAGGTAGAGATGCTAAAAGGATAGTAGGTTGTGGGCCCGTGTGGGCCATTGGGGTTAGGGTTGTTGCTTCATGCCGTGCTCGGTGCGTGTCAGCTTCAGTTTCTTTGTGTTTTTGCGGATGGCGTTGTTGAGTTGCCACGCCTCATCGTTGACGTAAGGCCGATTGTGGTCGAGGTGCAACACGATGGCGCTGTAGCGAATCTGCTTGCCGCGAATACCCGCGTTGGTGAGCCGCTCGCCCAGTTCGCGGTCTTCACCGCCATACTGCATGCGCTCATCGAAGCCGTTGGCCGACAGCAAGTCGGTTCGCCAGCCACTGCTGTTCATGCCGTTCCAGGTGGCGTGGGTGGGGGTGATGTGGTTCATCAGCCAGGCGAACAGTGGGTTGCCTACAAGTTTTGTGCACTTGAACGAGAGCTTCAAGCCCTGCTGCATGAGCCATTGTAGGCTGAACGCGCGCCCCGACTGTATGTCCTCGTGCGAGAGCAGCCTGCTGATGCCCATGGGCAACTTGAAATAGCCGCCCGACAGGAACCTACCGCTACAGGCCATGCGCTCGTGGGTGGCAAGGAAGTCGTGGCGCGGCACGCAGTCTTGGTCGGTGAACACGAGGTAGTCGGCTGTTGCCATGGCGAGCGCCTTGTTGAGGATGATGGTCTTGCGGAAGCCGTTGTCCTCGTGCCACACGTGGCGTACGGGCAGCCGTTTTTCGAAACTCCTAATCAGTTCGGCTGTCTTGGGGCGTGAGCCATCGTCGGCGATGATAATCTCGTCGGCCGGTCGCGTCTGCGCCGTGTAGCCCCACAAGGTCTTCTCCAACCATTGCGGGTTGTTGTATGTGGAAATGATTACGCCAATAGTCATGGGTTTAGGTTCGGGTTGCAATTTCATTTGCAAATTTACTTTATTTCCTCATGATAGGCAAAAAACTTGGTAAGATTTGACGGTTTGATAGGGCGAAAAAACGCAAAAGCGGATATTTGCAACGATTTTTTCGATAACCATATAATAATAAGGTGGTTGGAGCGTTATGGAAATATGGCAAGACGAAAAACCAATACAGGCATACCCGGACTGTCGTTCTCGTGGAAACGTGCGCTGGGAATCAGTCAGGCGCGGCAGAAGATTGCCCGCGCTACAGGCATCCCAACGACGCGCGCTGGCGTGGAGCGCAAGATAGGGCAGCTCATCCTTAAGAAATTGTTTCAACTTTAAACCAATACGCTCCGCCATGGAGGTCCGTTGCCGGAAGAGCCACGGTGGATTCTTACAAATAGCAAAATGAACCATTTTATAGAGGTCATCACGGTCAGCAAGGCCAAGACCGACGTTGACAAGGTATTCAAGCAACTGGGCTACCACAACCTTACGCCCATGCATAAGAGCGTCAATCCCGTGTCGCGCTTCATCATCAAGTTGTGTGGTGTGGCGCGTATCCTGACGTCAGTTCATCGGGGCGACAACCTCTGCTTGCAGTATCCTATGAAGAAGTTTTACCACCTGGCATGCACGTTGGCCCATCTGAAGGGTGCCAAGGTTATTACCATCGTGCACGACCTCGACGCGTTCAGGCGCAAGAAGATTACCGCCGAGCGCGAGCGTTACCTGTTTAACAAGACCGACGCGCTCATCGTGCACAACCCCACGATGCTCCAGTATATGAAGGGCGAGCAGTTCCAAGGCCGCCTTTACAACCTCCAGATCTTCGATTTCATCACCGAGGCAGTGCCCAAGCAGTATGTGGCGCCCCATACGCCGTGGCGTGTGGTTTACACGAGCAACCTGCGTCGCTGGCGCAACGAGTTTATTTATCATCTCGACGAGGTGATGCACAACTGGAACATTGTGCTCTTTGGTCCCGGCTACGAGGACGCTGGGGAGCGGAAGCCGGGCGTTACCTACATGGGCAAGTTGCCCGAGGAGAAACTCATCTGCAGCGTGGAGGGCGATTTCGGACTGGTTTGGGATGGCGATTCGTTCGACGAGTGTGCGGGCGATTGGGGTGAGTACCTCAAGATCAACAATCCCCACAAGACCTCGCTCTACCTGCGTGCCGGCATTCCCGTCATTGTGTGGAAGAAGGCTGCGCTGGCTCCCTTCATCACCGAGAACCAGTTGGGTATAGCCGTCGACTCCATTCGCGAGCTCGACCAAGCGCTGGCCGACCTCACGCCCACGGCCTATGCGGCCATGAAGGCCAACGCCCTTGAGATGAGTGAGAAGTTGGGCGATGGCTTCTTCGAGAAGAAAGCTTTCACCACCGCTACGGCCGACTTGGAGAATGTGCGCTAACTCGTTGGGAAGGAAACAACAAAACTAATGATTAAATAACGAAACTCGTTGCAAGGCCCCATGGGTTGCGCAACGAGTTTTTTGTTGTCATCCAACATTTGGGGTGATTCGAGGGGCATATCACCTCTCATACTTCTGGCCCCGAGCGACCGCGTCTGAGCTAAAATGCTTATGTGCGTCCTACATCACGCCAAATACCGAATGAGCTTTTTGTACCCCTCAAAAAAAATCGCTCCAAATGTAGGATGTAACGATTTCGGTGGGGTTGATTGGTGTAGTAGGGGAGACGCATGGAGCGTTTGCCGCTCGTTATGGCGTGATGTGTGTGGCCTAACCCACAGAAATCGTTAAATGTTTTGGTAGAAAAGTACGTCGTGATTTTCGGACGAAATAGAGAGCGAAACATGCATTTTTGCGCATTTGAAGGTCGCCAAATGCGTTTGGAATTCCATTTTCGGAGCATCGTCGTTGCGAAAAGATGCCTAACCGAGCTGCGAGAGACCATGTATCGAGCCACCGTTTGCCGTGTATCGAGCTGCGGTTAGGCATATTTCGCATTGCGGTTAGGCATGTTTCATGGTGTGGAGTGTTAGACGAGGCGTGCTTAATGAAGTTGGATGATCGTAAGGTGTTGAACGTAAGGCTGTTATGAAAACGCGCAGAGAATGGCGTATTTGCGGCCGACCGACGGATCGTGGAAAAGAACAGTGTAGATGGATGTGTAGATTGTTGCGATTTATTTTGTGCAAACCAAAGCCCACCCCATGCGGTCATGCGCTGCAAGAGGTGGGCTTTTATGGTGTTTTCGCATCGGCAGGAGGCGAAAAAAAGTTGTCGATGGGGCTTAGAGCACGCTTTGGAACGTGAAGCAGTTGGTAAAGATGGTGGCCAGGTCCTTTGGCTCCTCGCGGAAGATTCCGAAGAGGGCCGATCCCGATCCACTCATGGCGGCATACACGGCGCCCATGTCGTAGAGTTTCTGCTTGATCTCTCCGAGCACGGGGTGCATGCGAAAGACAGGTTCCTCAAAGTCGTTCACCAGCTCGTGGCGCCACGTTTTGATGGGTTGCCTAACAATGTCGCGGCAGCATTTTGCGGGTTTCTTGGAAACGATCTGGCTATAGGCGTCGCGTGTGGAAACAGCCACGTCGGGCTTCACGATGGCAATGTAATAGCCGTCGAGGTTGCCTTTCGGTCCGTCGGCAGGCTGCAGCACCTCACCGCGCCCCGTGGCAAACGACGGCTCGGCGGTGATGAAGAACGCACAGTCGGATCCCAACTGGGCGGCGTAGCGCTCCATCTCGGCATTGCCCATGTTGAGGCGGAATCGCTCGTCGAGCAGGCGAATCATGAAGGCGCAGTCGGACGAGCCACCGCCAAGACCAGCCTGCGAGGGGATGCGCTTATGCAGGTGGGCGTGGATGGGCGGCAGGGTGAAGTCGGCGGCCAACAGTTCGTAGGCGCGCACCACAAGGTTCTTGCGCTCATCGCAGTCGACCTGTGTGCCCGTCACCTTGAGGTCGCAGGGCGAGTCGTGTGGGAAGAGCGGATCCATCAGTTTTATCTCCAGCGCGTCGGTGAGTGGCACGGGATAGAAAACAGTCTCCAGATCGTGGTAACCATCGGGTCGGTCAGCGGTGATGTTGAGTCCGAGGTTAATCTTTGCACAAGGAAATGTGAGCATGGTAGTATGGTGTTTACTTGTCGATGTTGATTATCTTGTATTTCTTAGAGCCCAGACTGATCTTCTCAGCCCAGTCGATGGTGTGTGTGTGCCGTGCTGCTTGTCGATGCGCTTCAGCAGTGCGGCAAGAACCACAAGGATGGTTTTCATCATCATTGGGAATGTTTTTAGTGTCGTTGTAATTGCAAAAATAACGTTTTTTGATGAAAAATAATCCTCTTGTCCTCACTTTTTGGCCTGTTTCCCGTAAAAAAGAAGCGACAAGGAGCAGCCAATGGACCTGCAAACGCACAATGAAGAGCTATTCCGTTTCAATCTTATGGAATAAATGAAGTTATGTGTAGCAAAACAAGGGCGAAACGAAATAAAAGCAGTATTTTTGCAATCGCAAATCAACATTTATCATCATGAAAAAGAAAATGCTATTCATGAGCCTGGCGCTATGCGCTTCGAGCGCCTTCGCACAGACCGCCCCTTCGTCGGGCATCGACCCTAAGAACCTCGACACCAGTATTCGTCCCGGTAACGACTTCTACCATTATGCTGCCGGAGGATGGCTGAAGAGTCACCCGCTTGACGCTGAGCACACCAGCAATGGCGCGTTCACCGATCTTTTTGAACTCAATCAGAAACGCATACAGGACATCATTTTGCAATATGCTTCGGCCCAGCAGACGCAAGGTTCGCTCGGACAGAAGATAGGATCGCTCTACAACCTGATGATGGACTCTGCGCGCATGAACCGCGAGGGGTACGCTCCCATCAAGCCCACGCTGGCCAAGATTGGTGCCATCAAGAACCGCAAGGAGTATCAACTGGTCATGGCGCAGCTCGACCGCAATGGTGAGGGTACCATGATGTTTGGCGTAGGCGTAGGCGCCGACCAGAAAAATGCGGAGTGGAACATCGTTGGAGTGAGTCAGGGCGGACTCGGATTGGACACCCGCGACTACTATCTTTCCGACGATGCGCAGAACAAGCGCATCCTGGAAGCTTACAAGGCTTATCTGAAGAAGCTCTTCCTCATGACGGGCAACGACGAGGCTGCTGCCGAGAAGAAGATGCAGGCCGTTATCAATATTGAGACGCGCATCGCCAAGGCCAGTTACGACCGCGTGAAGTTGCGCGACATTGAGGCCAACTACCATAAGATGACGTATGCCCAACTCATCAACGACTTCCCCGGAATTGACTGGGGCAATGTGTTCTTGGCCAGCGGATTCCCCGCCTTCGACTATGTGGACGTAGGACAGCCTGAGCCTATCCATGAGGTGGAGAAGATCCTGGCGGAGGCTTCGCTCGACGATCTTAAGAGCTACGCTGAGGCCAAGGTCATTGGCGGCGCTACGTCTGTGTTGGGCGATGAGTTCCGTAAGGTGTCGTTCGAACTGAGCAGCGTCATGACAGGTGTCAAGGAAGACCGTCCGCGTTGGAAACGTGCCGTGGGACTGGTGAGCGGCACGCTGGGCGAGGCCATTGGCAAGCTCTATGTGGAGAAGTATTTCCCCGAGTCGAGCAAGAAGCGCATGCTTGAGCTTGTGCACAACTTGCAGACGGCGCTCGGACAGCGTATCGACGGACTGGCTTGGATGAGCTCGACCACAAAGGCGCAGGCAAAGGATAAGCTGTCGAACTTTATCATTAAGATTGGATACCCTGATAAGTGGAAGGATTACAGTGGGTTGCAGGTGGTCGACAGCCTGTCGCTCTACGAAAACATGAGTCGCATCAGTCGCTGGATGACCGACGACTACATTGCGCGCACTGTGAACAAGCGTGTGGATAAGGCTGAGTGGGGAATGACTCCTCAGACCATCAACGCTTATTACAACCCCACGACCAACGAGATTTGTTTCCCTGCTGCCATCCTGCAGCCGCCGTTCTTCGACCCCAACGCCGACGACGCGGTGAACTATGGTGCCATCGGTGGCGTGATTGGTCACGAGATGAGCCATGGCTTCGACGACCAGGGCGCTCAGTTTGACAAGAACGGCAACCAACGCAACTGGTGGACGGCTGAGGATAAGAAGAATTTCGACCAGCGTACCAGTGTGCTCGCCAACTTCTTCTCACAGTTTGAGGTGCTTCCAGGCGCCAAGGTGAACGGCAAGATGACGCTTGGAGAGAATATCGGCGACAACGGTGGACTGAACATTGCCTACACAGCCCTGCAGAATTCGCTCAAACACACGCCGCTGGGAGTGAAGGATGGTTTTACGCCTGAGCAACGCTTCTTCCTCGCTTGGGCTCGCGTTTGGGCTTCGAACGCCACCGATGAGTATGTGAAATACCTGTTGACCGTCGACGTTCACTCGCCTAACATGGCTCGTGTGAACGCCGCTCTGCCCCACATCGACGCGTGGTACACGGCCTTCAACGTGAAGAAGGGCGATAAGTTGTTCATCCCCAAGAAGCAACGCGCACACATCTGGTAATGATAAACCATCATTGAACTTACGAAAAGAGGGTGTGTCAAAACTCATTTTTTGAAAATATGAACTTATAATTTGAAATTTGAGCATCCTAAAAGACTAAAGAAAGGGCCGTATCATTACTCAATACAGAGTTTGATACGACCCTTTTTAATATCATAGTTATAATCTGTAACTTTGAAGAGTAGTCATTTTAGTTTTGACACACCCTCTTTTTGTGCTATTCGGTCGATACTTCTTGATGCTTGCTCGTATCGTTGTGCTTGTGGGTGAATGCCTAATCAGATGCGACATTCACCCATAAGTTGTCTGAATGTCGTTAGAGCAGACCCTGCTTGCCCAGCACGATGAGCAGCGAGAAGCCCAGGATGAGGGTAATGATACCCACCGACAGACCCGTCTTCGACATGTCTTTCTGCTCAATGAGACCTGTAGAGTAGGCAATGGCGTTAGGAGGTGTTGAGATGGGCAAGCACATGGCGGCCGAAGCTGCCACAGCAATGCCGATGAGAACCGTTGAGGTTCCACCGATGATGTTGAGCTTGTCGCCCATGCCCTCACAAACCACGGCGAGGATAGGAATCATCAAGGCGGCGGTGGCGGTGTTGCTGATGAAGTTAGAGAGGAAGAATGTTACCAAGCCTGAGATAACCAGGATGACGATCGGGCTCCACTCGCCAAACGGGATGGCGTCCATGGCGGTCTTGGCAAGGCCTGTTCCGTTCATGGCCAAACCGAGGGCGAAACCTCCGGCAACCATCCAAATGACGCCCCAGTCGATGTCCTGAAGGTCTTTGGCGGTGATGACACCCGTGAAGGCGAACACAGCGATGGGAAGCATGGCAACCGTGTTGGCGTTGATGCCAATGGGCTTACCAAACACCCAGAGGATAATGGTCACGGCAAATGTAATGGCCACAACCACCGTGCGCCAGTTGTGCTGCATGTCGCCGTTGATTTCCAACTCGATGGTCTTCTGCTTGAATGGGAAGAACCACTTCAGCAACAGCCATGAGATAACAAGGAGCACCAGCACCAGGGGAACCATGAACATCATCCAGTCGCCGAAGCTAATGTCCATGTTCATGCCTGTGGGGTCGTTGAGAACCTTGTAGGCGAAAGCGTTAGGAGGTGTGCCGATAGGCGTTCCCATACCACCAAGGTTGGCGCCGATAGGAATGGCCATGGTGAGGGCTATGCGGCCCTTGCCGTTGGCGGGAAGCGACTTGAAGACCGGCGTAAGGAACGTCAGCATCATGGCTGCAGTGGCGGTATTGGAGATGAACATGGAGAAAACACCCGTGATGAGCAAGAAACCCAGCAACACATTCTCGCTGCGCTTGCCAAATGGACGAATCAGGGCCTTGGCCATCCATACGTCGAGACCCGACTTGGTGGCCGCAATGGCGAGGATGAAACCGCCAAGGAACAGGATGATTGTGGGGTCGGCAAAGCAAGCCATGATACCCACAGAGTCGAGCAACTGGCCATACTGGCCCTCAGTGCCCTGCATGAACGAGAACGAGGAGTTGCTGACGAAGAACAGTAACACGAAAATGATGGTCACAGACGTGGCCCACGCAGGAATGGCCTCAGTGATCCAAAGCAACACTGCCATGACGAAGATGGCAATGACGCGCTGATGAACAACTGTCAGACCTTCAATTCCAAAACAACTGGAGGGTAGGTTCCACACGATGACAGTGAAGAGGGCTGTGATGGCAAACCACAATGCCTTCTTCCAATGAAAGTCTCCTGTCAAGACTTTTTTTACCGTTTCTTGCATGTTATGAATGGTTTTTAGTTATTAGATTATCTCAAGGTGGGGCTTTCTAAAGGCCGACTACTGCAAAGTTACACCAAATTTTCATCAAACCAAGGAAAAAACGGAAAAAGAATTTGAGAAAAATCAGAAAGTGAAAATATACCCATAATATGAGAAAAATGGGCGCTAAAAATAGCGTTTTGGGGGGCTCTCGCCCTACCGTTAGGACAATAAAAAACTGGCGTAGGATGTCCTGCGCCAGTCGATATGCTGTTGGGGGTGTACCCTTTGCTTTATTTCTTTTCAGCCTCTGTCATGGTTCCCTCAATGTAGAGGCGCAACATGGCGGGATCACCATTGGTGCGTACGGTGATGGTTTTCTTGAAATGGCCGGGGAAACGGCCACGACCGTTATAGGTAACGGTGAGGGTCCCCTTCTCGCCGGGCTTCACGGGGGTCTTGGTGTACTGAGGTATCGTGCATCCGCAACTGGCCACAGCCTGATTGATCACTAACGGCTTGTCGCCGGCATTGGTGAAGGTGAAAGTGCACTTTTGCACATTATTGGTCTCCGAGAACGAACCGAAGTTGTGGGTTGTCTTGTCAAACTTGATTTGGGCTTGTGCTTGGGCGAAGGTGATGCCGCATACAAGCATCATCAGCGTGAACAGAATCTTTTTCATCTTATACCTTATTTATTGTTGCATACGCAACAGGTTCTTTTTTCTTTTTAATTGGGAGCGGAGAAGGTTGCACCACCCGCCTACAATGATTGTAACGAGACAAAAGTACAAAAAGTTTCTGAAGCCATATCGTTTTTACGCATTTTTAACAGGCTTTTGCCTTGCATGCGGCCTTTGGATGGGCCAAATGCGAGTGGAAAAGGGTAACTGTCGTCGGATTTGGTGTTATCTTACAAAAAAGCGTGAAATTGTTTTGCAGTCTCGGATAAAATGGCGAATTTTACAGAAAAAGAATGACTAAAAAAGCAAAAAATAGCAGATTTGGGCTTTTGTTTTGAG
>NZ_JAXVAE010000157.1:0-4611 GCF_037460745.1 Hallella sp.
CACCTTGCAGTCCTTGATGCTGCCCGGTGCTCCTTGCTCAGCGCGCGGCAGATACTCCAGTGCCGTCACCGTCTGCTGCTGACCGAGGTCGATCACCAACAGGTGGGGCAGGGCGGCGCCATTCTCCGTCTGCCAGTAGGTCGACTCCTGCAGGTCGAACGCCTTGTCGCCGGTGTGGTTGCCATTGTCGTCCTCGCTGTCGGCATACTTCGTCTTCCAGGCGTCGCGACTGATGCGCTTGCCCTGGGCGTCCTGCACGTAGACCTCAGCGATGGCGCTCAGCGCCTTTCCGCTTTGGTTGCTGCTAACCTCGATGGCGAGGTAGCGACCCGTAGCCGCCTTGTCAAACTTCACCGTCTGCCAACCGTTTCCGGCCTTCATCTGTCCGGCAAACACCGGCGTGCTTGAGTTCAGGTCGGGCTTGTCGCCGATGTTGTTATGCTTGTTGCTCTCTTCCAGTTGCAGCTTGTTCAGCTCCGGCTTGTCCTCTCCCCACACGGTGGTCTCCTTCGGTCCCACCACGTCGAGCACGATCACCTCGTTGCGACCCTTCTTCAGCCAGCAACCCGGCACGTAGAGCGTCTGCTGCGGACCGATGCGCCAGAAGCGACCCACGGCGTGTCCGTTGACATACACCAGGCCTTTGCCCCACTTCTCGAAGTTGAGGAACGTGTCGCCTGTCTTCTTCAGGTTGAAGTAGCCGCGGTAGTAGCCAGCCTTGGTGTTCAGGCGGTCCTGCTGTCCCATCTTGTTCTTGCCCGAGAGGGCGCGCACAGCGTCGGCGTAGGTGTCGGGAATGCGGCTCTGCTCCCAGTCTTTCAGCGTCCACACCACATCGTCGCCATCCACGGCGGCGCTCAGCGTCACGTTGCCCACGATACCCTTAAAGTCCTTGATGGCGCGTCCGAAGTTGATGCGTCCCATGGCCTCCACGAGCACCGTCAGCTTGTCGCCCTTCTTGGTGGCAGGCATTACGAGCGACCGCTCGTTCTTCACGCGGTCGATCTTACCCACATATTTCTTGTTCAGGTACACTTGCACATAGTCGTGCGCACCATCGATGGTGAGCACGGCGCCCGCGGGAGCCTCGGGCAGGGCTGTGCGATAGATCATCGAACCCCAGCCGAAGTCCATGTCCTCGAAGGTGAGCGGCGTCACCGATGTGGCGGTGCTGTCAATGCCCGAGCCGATGGTGGCATACTGGTCGAGTGTGAACTTTGCCACGTTCATCGTTGGAGCGGCAGCCTTCGGCACGTTAGGCATCTTGCCCTGGGTGTACTTCTGCATCATCTGTCGCAGCTCAAAATATTTGGGTGTGGTCTGGCCATACTCGTTGATGGGCGCGTCGTAGTCGTACGATGTCACGTCGGGTGCGAATCCCGGTGAGTTGGCGCCAGCCCAGTGGCCAAACGATGTTCCTCCGTGGGTCATATAGAGCGAGAAGCTGATGCCCTTCGAGAGCATCTCGTCCAAGCCGGCCACCATGTCCTTGGCGTCGCGCGTCTCATGGCGTGCGCCCCACTTGTCGAACCATCCGCTCCAAAACTCCGAGCACATCTTCGGTGCGTCGGGGCGCAACTCGCCCAGGCGACGGAACTGCTGGTCGATGTTGGCGCCTGTGCCAAAGTTCATGGTCCACACCAGGTCGTCCAGTCCGTTGCGCTCAAAGTTGCTGGCCCAGTCACACTGGAAGAGCGCCGGTCCGCGTCCGTTCTGGTACCAGTTGTCCTTCAGCATGTCGCGAATGGCCGACACATACGGCTTGTCGGTTCCATACGATCCATACTCGTTCTCCACCTGCACCATGATGATCGGGCCGCCGCGCTGTATGGTCAGCGGTGCCAGTTGCTCAGCCACCTTCTTCTCGAAGATCTTCACGCGCTCCATGAAGTAGGGGTCACGCTCGCGCAACTTAATGTCTTTCTTCTTGAGCAGCCACCAGGGCAGTCCGCCCATCTCCCATTCGGCGCACACATAGGGACCGGGTCTCACGATGACGTACATGCCGTTCTTCTGTGCCTGGCGTACGAAGGCGGCAATGTCGTTGTTGCCGGTGAAGTCAAACTGCCCCTCCTTCTGCTCGTGTATGTTCCAGAACACATACATGCAGATGGTGTTCATTCCCAGAGCCTTACACATCTTGATGCGTTGGTCCCAGTAGGCCTTGGGAATACGGGGGTAGTGGAGCTCGGCGGCCTTCACCACGAAAGGCTTTCCGTCGAGCAGGAACGTGCCCTTGCCCACCGTGAAGTCGCCTGGCTTGGCTGCCTGGCTGCCCATGGGGCAGAGCAGCATGGCGGCTGCGAGGGCCGCCGTCGATAATGTCTTTGTCAGCTTCATTTTTATGGTTTGTTTTGGAATTTGTTCTTGTCCCTTTTGAGCGCAAGCGCTCTTATTTTCGCAAAGTTACGAATAATCTTCAAGAATGTGCCGACTCACGTTCAAAATTCATCTATTTCTCCGCTTTTTGTGTGTTGGGCAGCAGTCCGGCAACGATTCCCATCAGCGGCAGGAATGCGCTCACCTGAAAAATAAACTCCACACTGGTCTTGTCGGCCAGCCATCCGAAGAAGGCCGACCCCAGTCCCCCCAGTCCAAACATCAGTCCGAAGAACACGCCGGCGATCATCCCCACCTTGTCGGGCATGAGGTCGGTGGCGTAAACCACGATCGACGAGAACGCCGATGCGATGATCAGTCCCGAGAGGAAGCAGCACACGATGGTCATCGTGAGGCCCACGAAGGGCATGGCCAAGGCGAAGGGCGCCGCTCCGAGGATGGAGAACCAGATGACATATTTCCTGCCGAACCTGTCGCCCAGCACGCCACCCGCCACCGTTCCGATGGCGAACGCGGCGAGAAACACAAAGAGGAACAGTTGCGAAGCCTTTATCGACACGCCAAACTTGTCGATCAGGAAGAACGTGAAGTAGCTCGTGATGCACGAGGTGTAGAAATACTTCGAGAACACGAGAAGCACGAGTATTGCCAACGCTCCGTATTTGGCACGTTTGGAGATGTGGTTGTTCAGCGCGGGCTTTCTCTGCGGATGCTTCACCACATACTGCATACGGGCCTTATACCATGCGCCGAGCCGCACCATGATCAAGGCGGCGAGCAGGGCGGCCAAGGCAAACCATGAGATGGAGTGCTGACCGTAAGGCAGGATGATGATGGCCGCCAAAAGGGGGCCGAGGGCCGATCCGCCGTTGCCACCCACCTGGAAGATCGATTGCGCCAAACTCTTCTTACCGCCCGACGCCATCTGCGTTACGCGCGATGCCGTGGGGTGGAACACCGACGATCCGAAGCCCACGATGCTCACAGCTATGAGTATGGTGAGGTAATGGTTGGCGAAGGCCAGTGCCAGAAGGCCCGCCAACGTGAAGCACATGCCCACGGAGAGGGCGTACGGTCGCGGGTGGCGGTCGGCGTACAGGCCGGTGAACGGTTGCAGGATCGACGAGGTCATCTGAAACACGAGCGTGATGATGCCAATCTGTGCGAAGGAGAAGTCGAACTGGTCTTTCAGGATGGGATAAATGGAGGGAATGATCGACTGTATCATGTCGTTCAGAAAATGCGATATGCCGCAAATCATGAGTATGGAGTAGGCCGTTCCCTCGGTCATGGTGGGTTTGCCCTTGAGCTTCTGGCTGATGGCTTTGATTTGCATAGACGAATGTCCTTTTATGGTTTGTTGTGCAAAAGTACTCATTTTTAGCTTACCCCCAACATTTTATAATGTTGAATGTTGGGGGTTGGGTGTTGAATGTTGTGTGTTGGATGGGAATTGTTGAGCGAGGGATGTTGGGGGTTGAATGTTGGGTGTTGAATGGGAATTGTTGAGTGAGGGATGTAGAGTATTGAAAGGGCATTGAGTTTTGGATGGGCACGTTGGAGGATCGGGCAGAAATGGTGCTGGCTCGCGTGAGAGTAGCCGTGTCGAAAGGTATGGGAAGGCTCTGGCTCGTGTGAGATGAGCCGTGTTGAAAGGTATGGGAAGGTGCTGGCTCGTGTGAGAGTAGCCGTGTTGAAAGGTATGGGAAGGCGCTGGCTCGTGTGAGAGTAGCCGTGTTGAAAGTCAAACTATGCGGGCTGAAAGCCCAACGACCTCCATAGCCCAGGGCAAGCGAAGCGACGCCCTGGGCTATGAACTTCTGTCCCTTCGGGACGTGCCGTAAACGCGCCCTCATAGAAACAACTTTCCGCATGCGAAAGAATCCGTGCCCATCCGTCGCGCCGACGGCGCGATCTGTGTGTTTGACAATCACCCCGCATGGCATTTGTGTCGATCGTGCGATCTGTGGGCGCATTCTCCCATTTGTCTTTTCAAGCGCCATCGGCGCATAGTGTCTCCCGCCGATCTCACCGATTTGCACAGATTCTCTCTTCGGTTGCTGTGGCTTCGCATGTCATTACCTCCCGTTGGTCGGTGGGTCTACGACAAATCTCGTGAGATATCAAACCCCGACGGTGTTTCCTCTCAGCGGTCATTATAAAAAAAAGTTGTCATTCTACACCCAACACCCCCATTTGTTAAATAGTATATTTTCCCATTACTAGTGATGCGATATTAATCGCTTAACTATAGTTATATATTTGATATTT
>NZ_JAXVAE010000158.1:0-15107 GCF_037460745.1 Hallella sp.
TCTTTGGCTCTGAGCTATGCCTTCACAACGAATTGTTTTTTTGCCTCAGACGGCGCAACAACGAATTTCTCGAATTTTCGAATTTTTTCTAATTGCGTTATCTAAAATTCGTTCAAATTGGTAATCGTAAAACGATTATATCAATTCGTTAATTCGGGAATTCGTTGTTACCGCGTCTGAGCGTAAATCCTGTTTTTATTTGTTGTTGTAGGCCGTAAAAAGAAAGGCGCCTTGGAAGGGTGACCCGATGGGGGCGGAACCTTCCAAGGCGCTTTATTTAGTCCTATTGAATGTTGTTGTTGTGACGGCTTACTGCGCTTTGTTCTTGAAGCAGGCTTTGAGGACCTTGTCGGAGGCCCCTGCGTGAGAGAGCACATAGTGGTAGGCGTCTTTGCCCATGTCCTTGCCGTGGCTCATGGCAGCGATGACCGCATCCATCTTAACCTTGAACTCCTCGGCACTACTGATCTCCAAACCGCCGCCGCAGGCTTTCAGCCCCTGCGCCTCGCGGAACTTCTGGTTGTTAGGGCCGAAGAACACTGGCACGCCCCATACGGCAGCCTCCAACGTGTTGTGGATGCCCACACCAAAGCCACCGCCTACGTATGCCACCTGTCCGTAGCGATAGATGCTCGACAACAGGCCGAAGCAGTCGATGATGAGCACGTCGGCCTCTCCAACCGTCTCCTCTGTGGCTTGCGTGTAACGCACCACGCGGCGACCCTCCAACAGATGCATGATTTGCGACAGGTGATCCTCGCCAATGACATGTGGCGCGATGATCATCTTCCAGTCCTTATGCTCGTTGAGATAGGGTATGAAGATCTCCTCGTCGGGAAGCCACGAACTACCCGCCACGAAGACATGCTCAGTTTGTGCGGTGAACTTCTCCACGAGTGGCAGTTGCTTTGCCGCCTCCTTGATCTCCAGCACACGGTCGAAACGCGTGTCGCCCACCACCTCCACATCATTGATGCCGAGCGTGGCCAACAGCTGCTTGCTCTCCTCGTTCTGCACAAACAAGCGCGTGAAGCACTTAAGCACGTTGGCATACTTGCGGCCGTACCACTTGAAGAACACCTGGTCGGGGCGGAAGATGCTCGACACGCTATACACAGGCACGCCACGATGGCGCAGGATGTGCATGTAGTTGTACCAGAACTCATACTTGATGAAGAACGCCATCACCGGTCGGATGGTACGCAGGAAACGGCGTGCGTTGCTCACCGTGTCGAGCGGCAGGTAACACACGATGTCGGCTCCCTCGTAGTTCTTGCGCACCTCATAGCCCGAGGGCGAGAAGAACGTAAGCAGAATCTTATACTGTGGGAACTCGTGGCGTATGTGCTCGATGAGTGGCCGCCCCTGTTCGAACTCGCCCAGCGACGCGGCGTGGAACCAAATATAGCTGGCGTTGGGGTCGACCTTCTCTTGCAGAACGCTGATGGCCGCCTGTTCGCCCTGCCACATCTTGCGCACCTTGTCGTTGAACAAGGCCGCCGTCCGCACGCCGAGGCTGTAGAGGTTCATGATGAAGTTATACATGACTTCTCGATTTATCCAAGTGTTTCGATGGCCTTGGCCATACGGTGGAGTGTTTCCTCCTTACCCAGGAACGCGGCGATGTCGAACATGCCGGGACCCTTACCAATGCCCACCAAGGCCAGGCGCCATGCGTTCATTATGTCGCCCATCTTATATTCCTTGTCGGCGATCCATTGCTCGACGATAGGCTCTTGGCCCTCCACGGTGAAGTCGTCGATGCCACGCAGCACCTCCATCAGTTCCGTCATTTGCTGTGCGCTGTATGCCTTCCAGCGTTTCTTCACCGTCTTCTCGTCATACTCGGTGGGCGCGATGAAGAAGAAGCTGCAGAGGGGCCACAGCTCACGCACGAAGCTCACGCGGTCTTTCATCATGTGAACCACCTGTTTCACGCGGTCGAACGTCTCGTCGACACCATTGTTGGCCACGATGGGGGCGAACAGGAGAGCGATCTCCTCGTCGTCCTTACGCAGGATATACTCGTGGTTGAACCACGCTGCCTTCTGGAAGTCGAACTTAGCGCCGCTCTTAGAGCACTTGCTGATGTCGAAGGCCTGAACCAGTTGCTCGAGTGAGAACAGCTCCTGCTCTGTGCCAGGGTTCCATCCAAGCAACGCCAGGAAGTTGACCACGGCCTCGGGGAAATAGCCGCTCTCGCGATAGCCCGAGCTCACCTCGCCCGTCTTTGGGTCGTGCCACTCCAAGGGGAACACAGGGAATCCCAGGCGGTCGCCGTCGCGCTTGCTCAACTTACCCTTGCCCTCCGGCTTCAACAGCAGCGGCAGGTGGGCGAAGCGAGGCATGGTGTCCTCCCAGCCGAACGCCTGATAGAGCAACACGTGGAGTGGGGCGGAGGGCAACCACTCCTCGCCACGGATGACGTGGGTGATCTCCATGAGATGGTCGTCGACGATGTTGGCCAGGTGATAGGTGGGCAGTTCGTCGGCACTCTTGTAGAGCACCTTGTCGTCGAGGATGTCGCTCTTCACACGCACATCGCCACGAATCATGTCGTTGACATGGATCTCCTGTCCCGGATCGATGCGGAAGCGCACGGTGTACTGGGCACCGTCGGCGATGAGCTGCTCCCACTGGGTGCGGTCCATAGCCAGCGAGTTGCGCATCTGCATGCGGGTGCGGGCGTCGTATTGGAAGTTTTGGATCTCCTTGCGCTTGGCCTCCAGCTCCTCAGGGGTGTCGAAGGCATAATAGGCCTTGCCCTCGCTGATGAGCTGGTCGACGTATTTCTTGTAGATGTCGCGGCGCTCACTCTGACGATAGGGACCATGGTTGCCGCCAAACGACACGCCCTCGTCGAACTTGATGCCCAACCATTTGAAAGCCTCGATGATGTAATCCTCGGCTCCGGGAACGAAGCGATTGCTGTCGGTGTCCTCAATGCGGAACACCAGGTCGCCGCCATGCTGGCGTGCGAAAAGATAGTTGTATAATGCTGTGCGAACGCCGCCGATATGCAGCGGACCCGTTGGACTGGGTGCGAAACGCACTCTGACTCTTCTTTCTGCCATAGTGATTGAACGTTATTTTTTGCAAAATTACTACATTTTTTCCTTTTTAATGTATTTTTTTATTATTTTCGCACAGTAAATGGCTAAGTTTGGGGAACAAGGGCTTGCCCTTGGTTCCGCAGCGTTGGCGTTTTGGCAAAGAACATGAAATATTTCGATTTTTATAAGAACACAAGTTATATATGGCGCAGAGCCCTGACACGTGTGGGACTGGTGCTGGTTACAGTGGTGCTCATCGTGTGGTTCCTACCCAGAAGGGAAGGTAGCCAATATGTGTACGACGTGGATGAGCCATGGCGTTATGGCGACATGATCGCCCAGTACGATTTCCCCATCTACAAGACCGAGGAGACGCTGGCCATGGAGAAAGACTCGGCCCTCAAACTGTTTGTGCCTTATTTCGACTACGACAAGAAGGTGGAGGCGCGCGTCATGGAGAAGTTTGACCAGGACTTTGCGGGAGGTCTGCCCGGTCTGCCCGCCGAGTTTACGGATGTGGTGCGCAACCGCCTGCACAGGCTCTACCAGACGGGTATCATGGAAACGCCCTTGTTCAACAGCGTGCACCGCGACACCACCAGCATGGTGCGTGTGGTGGTGGGCAAGAACGTGGAGCAGATGATCGTGGAGGACTTCTACTCCACGATGAGCGCCTATGAGCAACTGCTTTCTGACGAGAGCCTCTCGGCCGACCGACAGGCCCTGCAGCGCCTGAACCTCATCAACTATATTGAGCCCAACCTTGTTTACGACAAGGCACGGTCGGAGACTGCCAAGAACGACCTTCTGGGAACCATTCCGCCCGCCAACGGCATGGTGAAGGCCGGGCAGAAGATCATTGGTACGGGAGAGATCGTCACCGAGGAGCGCTACCGCGAGTTGGTGTCGCTCGAAAAGGAGATGAACCGACGCGGAAGCAACATGGAGCAGGTGGACCTCAATTTCATCGGCAATGCGTTGTATGTGTTGTCGTTTGTGATCATCTTCACCATCTATCTGACGCTCTTTAGGAACGATTATTTCAACAAGCCCCGCAACATACTGATGCTTTATGCGTTGGTCACCATCTTCCCCATCATGGTGTCGCTGATGATGCAGCACTCCTATTTCAGTTTTAGCGTCTATGTGTTGCCGTTTGCCTTTACGCCCATCTTCGTGCGAGTGTTCCAGGACTCGCGCACGGCCTTCATCACCCACATGGTGATGGTGTTTATCTGCGCCGCCGCCCTGCGCTATCAGTTCGACTTCATCGTCATCCAGATGTTGTCGGGATTGGTGGCCATCTATTCGCTGCGCGAGATGTCGTCGCGCGCCCAGGTGTTCAAGACCGCCCTGATGGTGTTTATCGCCACTTGCTTCACCTATTTCACGTTGCGGTTGATGCAGAGCGGCACGACGTTTAACCTCGATGTGAGCATGTATTCGCATTTCATGATCAATGGTGTGCTGCTGTTGCTGGCCTACCCGTTGATGTATGTGGTGGAGAAGGCGTTTGGATTCACGTCGAACGTCACGCTGATCGAGTTGTCGAACACCAATGGTGTGTTGTTGCGCCGACTGAGCGAGGAGGCGCCCGGCACCTTCCAGCACTCCATCACCGTGAGCAACCTGGTGGCCGAGATAGCCAACCGCATCGGTGCCAACAGTACGTTGGTGCGTACGGGTGCCCTCTATCACGACATTGGTAAGATGAAGAACCCCGCGTTCTTCACGGAGAACCAGCAAGGAGGTGTCAACCCCTATGATAACCTCACCGACAAGGAGAGCGCGCAAATCATCGTGGAGCATGTGGTCAATGGCGTGAAGTTGGCGGAGGAGAACAACCTGCCGGTGATTATCCGCGACTTCATCCTCACCCACCATGGTCACGGCATGGCCAAATACTTCTATATCAAATACCAGAACGAGCATCCCGACGAGATCGTCGACAAGGAGCCGTTCACCTATCCCGGTCCGAACCCTTACACCCGAGAGCAAGCCATCCTGATGATGGCCGACAGTTGTGAGGCGGCGTCGCACTCGCTGAAGGACTATTCGGACGAGAGCATCACCAAACTTGTCAATCAGATCATCGACGGACAGGTCGACGCTGGTTTCTTCACCGAGGCCGCCATCACCTTCCGCGACATCAGCGAAGCCAAGACGGTGCTCATCGATCGCCTCAAGGCCATCTACCACACCCGCATCAAATACCCCAAGCTGAACAGGTAAAGGGTGCTCGTATGACCGGTTAGTCTGCTTTGCCAGAGATGGTTGGGTGAAGTTGTTGTGAAACTGATTGTAACTAATTTTGTATGGGTATTAAAGTGCTAATATCATCCGCAAGGAAATGCAAGGAAAAGGAGTTGGTAAAGAAGATGCTGGAGCTTCTTCCTGGTGTTGAGCAGGTGTATGATTGTAACGATACCCCTACGGACTACAACAGGGACAAGACCAAGCAGGACGAAATAGACGACTGCATACGCCATCGCACCGATTGGTTCATCCTCCTGTGCCCCTATGACTTTGTGGGTGAAGCTACCTTTCATGAGTTGGAGGTGGCCATGCGGGCTTCGGGGTCAAAATATGAATTGCCCATGGTTAGCATCTTCTTCAGTGCAGATGCCGAGGAGGAGTTGTGCTTGCGCAATGAACAACTGGCAGCTGAACGTCAAGACCCCATCGCCTATGACAGTCAACACGACAAGACGCGTGATGAGATAGACGCTCTGATCAATCCCTCTCCTGACCATAGACATTATCTTCCCGACCCATACCCTTTAGGGAAACTGAAGGAAAGCGTACAAAAGGAATATGAGCGCTTCATCGCTAACGGATTGCGTATGCGCCGTTTTGAGACTTTTTGTTCCGACATCTTACCCACCGATGTCTTCTATGATCCCAACCGCGCCAAGGAGGAAAACGGATTTGTGCCCGATTACTTCATCCCTATGGAACACTACCGGCAGATGATGGAGCAGGGAGCCAATCACATGGTGTTGTGTGGTCCCCCCGCGTCTGGCAAGACCCGTTCCGTGTATGAGTATCTTCGTTCGTGGGGTCGCGATCCCAAGCATCAGCACGTGTTCATCAGCGTTAGGGCTGCCCGGAATCTGGGAGGCGGGCAGGATGGCCACCACTGCATATCGTTGCACGACCTGGTTGATGAGCTTAAGGCGTATGATCAAAGTTTGAAAGTCTTTCCGTCATGTCGGGTGGAGAGTGAGGTGCGCCATTTTATAGTTGTCGATCAGGTCGACGCCTTGGTAGGTGACGACTTCCATCTGCTCAAAGAATTATTTGACGTGTCAAGTTCGGCGTTGAGACCCAATTACCAGATTTTGATGACCACAACCCAGTCGGGCTATGACCGGTCGGAGGCAATGTTCGTCGACAATCAAAATGTGGAGTATACGAGCAATGATTATCAAGTTACGTTGCCGTTGCGCCGCATCGACATCTCTCCGCTTTCTGGCGATGATGCCCGGAAGATATGGGCTGACCTGACCGCACACGACACTGATCCCAAAATCATGCCCAAGGGAACGGTTGTGGGCGATTTTATCCCCAAGTTGCGCCAATATAACGAGAGGTTGTTGGAGGAGGCGCGCCGCTTTAAGAGCGTGTTCCCTGCAGTGCAAATGCCATACCGTGCGCTGCCCATCAACACTATTGGCGCTTTTGTGCGAAGTGTGCAGTTGGTCAAGAGAATGCGAAGGAGTCAGGCTGTTCCCCTATGCCTTTGTGTTATGTGTATGGAGCAAATGCTTTGGGACTTATTTAGGGAGAAATATCGCGAAGACGAATTTCGTCGACTGTTTTCGGAAGACTTGGTTAAGTTCATGAAAGAGTATTTTGTGGAGTTCAACATCTTGCAACTCGATTTCGGCAAGGAAGCAGTCGCGCAGACAAGCCTTCACAAGGGTAAGTATGCAAGAGTAGCCTCAAGCAGAGAAAGGCGAGAAAAGTGGCTTGTCGTAGCCGACCTGGACTTTGAAAAACCACAAGTTTACGATAGGGAGCAAATGGAAACGATCGTTTCGCCCGAGATCACGCTTTCGTTTGCCAATGACAAGATGTGGGAAGAACTTGAGCGGTCTTACCAGTTCGACTACAAGATAGTTACGCTGCCCAATGGCAACAAAACGGCAAACCTTCATGCACGTGAAGAGGCGGAAAAAGCCATGGATATTTGGTACGACACGTTCGCTTGCTATGGTCCTTGGACTACGCTGCTGCGTATGCTTACACGGTCTCCCTTGATACCCTTGGACAAGTTGCAGAAAAAGGAATTTGACTATGCGGGAAAGAACAATGCCGCTTATGTTGAAGAAAAATATGAAGAAACATTGAAGTGGGCCGAACAGATGACGGAGGCTGAAAAGCGCGAGTTCCTCGCTGACCCTGACAGACTCTTCTTAAAACGTCTGTTGACCGCCAGCAAGGGTAGGGTGGATTCTATACGTCGGGAGGTGTATGGTGACGGACCATCCGTCAAGACGATGTATCAGACCTACTCTTTTGTAGGCGAACTTTATAAGAAGGCGTATGAGCGGGCCCGACTGTTTGGTTTCCGAAAAGCCATTGACGAGAAGACGCTAAGGCTGATGAAGAAAAGGCAGGAACAGAAAGGTAATGTTGACAAGAGGAGATATCATGTCGACGACTACCTTGTGTTGGCGGATGAGGTGCTCAGGGCTCTTAAAGCCAACATGAACGAAACCGCTGCCACCGACTCCCAAGACCCCGCAGGCAAGTTATATTTCATAAGCCGCAGAATACTGCAGTGCGACACGTTCAATGAGGCTTACGACACTTTCTTCTCCAATACAAACCTGGCCGTGACAATGGGTGAGATAAACTACCAATACGCTCATAGGACGAGTGAGGATGAGAAGCTCGCTTACGCCTATAAGGGTTGCTGCCAAATCATGTCGTCGATGTGTGCGCTTATCCTGGGCGACTTCGATTTCAACAAGTGGATAGAGTTGGGCGAGCAAACGCATACCGACATTACGTTGTGGAACCTTAATCAGCTGGTGACACGCTCTGCTCGTGACACAAAGCATAGCGAACTGCAAAGAAAGTTGTTTGAACAACTCATCAAGACGGGCGATAGGGCTCTGCGCACGGGGGATAATCGGGCATTGGCCAGTGTCCTGCGCATCAACGGAGTGAGAATCGTCTGCAAGATGTTGGAGCAGGCACCCTCGCTCATGGCGGCAAGAAAGATTAAATCATTGGCTATGCCTTGGTTGCATGAGGGATTGATCGCCCACACTAACGACACCACGGACATTTGGGAGAATGTGGCATTAGGAAGGCTGCAACCTTATGAGTACTCATTTCTGCTAAAGGAAATCACGGAAGACGAGACGACGGGAGAAATCAAAGAGCGTTGGGCGAACAACGAAAAATTGAGAGACACGCTGCTCCTTTGCCCCTCCAACTTGAGCGACACCTTTGATCTCTATTGTCGACTGTATGAAAACACAAGCAGGGCCAAAGCGAGACAGGTGACGCCCTACACTGTGGCCAACTTCTTCAAAAATGTGAGCCGCAAGTACAAAGAAATCCGAAAGGAGAGTATTAATTTTGCGTACGAAGCGTTCATGCAGATGATGACTTACAGTAAAATGCGCGATTGCGTGAAACGAATCGTCAGTGATGGTGATGTAGGGAAGCACAATTTTATACTCGATGTCTACAACTGTGTTGTGACTCGTAGACAGGAACAGCATTTCATCGATTTCATCGGGCCAAGAGCCTGGAAACAATTGTGCCTGATGCCAAAGGTCAATATTCTGAGAATTTGTAAGGAACGCATCTACTCCATCGACGAGGTCATAGAGATTGTCCAGAATGTGGTAAGAGAGCAAAAACGCTATGCTGTCATTGCGGATGATCTGGTCAACAATGCCGTAGCTCGCTTGAATAACACCACTGATAGCAAAGATCGCGCCAAGCTTGCCAGCTATCTGCGTTATCTCCTCACGGAGGACAAGGAGTATGTGGAGGCATTGCTCAAGACGGAGAACTTTTACAGGTCATGTAAACACCTTGATATTTCGGTCGTCTATCCGCATGCCTTTCACCCCAAGGAAGACTTTGGCAAGGTAGGACGGGCCAACTGGTACGTGGGTGAACATTTGGAACAGGTTAAGAAACTGAACGAAAAAATGCAGAATTTGGCAAGAATGAAGTATATCGACAAGGATTATGCTAAAAACAGTTTGCCTTTGCTAATGGCTGATCTTGCAAACCTGAAGGACATGCCTATGATGCCCTACATCACAATGTTTCTCAATGTATTGAAAAACGTAGTTGTAGATGATCACGAGAAAGATGGTGGAAAGACTAATTGCAAACAGCGGAAAAAAGAAAAGAGAAACGTGCAGCCCTGCAGCCTGTTCGAAATGATAGATTGTTGCTACACACGCCGAAAACTGCCCGTTACAACCACTGTCGTCAACGCCCTGCTTGAAGGAATTGTCAATTATTATGAGGTGTCAAAGACTCCTCAGGACAAAGCATGTGTGCGTGATGATTTTTGGAACTTCGTTCATGCTAATGCGCAATGTGTGCGTCTTGACGCTTTGAGCTACAAACACATCCTGACTTTATGGCCTGAAGAGGCTTCGAGACACAAGGAGACCATTTGCCGTCTCGCTGATTGCAATGAGCAACTCATGAACGTTTTGGTGAAAGGCGGGTTGCTTGTGGATGTTGCTGATTGGCCAGACCGGTGGCAGCGCCATGTTCTTGTCGTAGGGCAAAAGGAATAAGGGTGACAATTAGCAGAATCAACAAAAAATAAATTCCCCATCAGCATTGTGGCCGATGGGGAAATCTTTATTGTCATGCCAACCCTAAGGGCTGGTCTAAGCAGTCAGTTACAGGTTGGCGTTATCTTCCTTCCACTGCTCAACGGGAGGAACGATGCCGAGGTCGATAACCTCCTTGCGCATGTCGCAGAGGTGCTCGTATGACTTCTGCAGCTCAGCCAGCTCCTCAGGAGTGCCTGTGGGAACAGTGTAGTGAACGCCAGTCTTGTCGATCGTGGTGGGGAGAGCCATCATAACGTCCTTGATGCCCAGCTCGGGGAGGTTGGCGTAGCAACCTGCGGGCAGAGTGAAGGGCTCGCCACCCATAGCAGCCTCGATCATCTTCACAGCGTTGTAGGCAGGGCTCTGGAATGAGCTGCGGCCACGGAGCTTGATGATGTTTGAACCACCCTGAGTGGTCATGTGCTTGATCTCAGCCCAACGCTCGTCAGAGAGACCCATCTCCTGGAGAGGCTTGCCGTCGATCTTCACCTGAGAAGCGAAGACAGCCATCTGCTCACCGTGACCACCGTAGGTGTGGGCACCGGTAACCTTATCCTGCTGAACACCGAACTCGAGGGCCAGAGCCTGCTGCAGACGTGTAGAGTCGAGGGCAGCGAGAGAGGTCAGCTGGTTGGGCTTCAGGCCGCTGTGGATAAGAGCGGTCAGAGCGGTAACGTCAGCGGGGTTGAAGATCACCACCACGTGCTCCACGTCGGGGCAATACTTCTTGATGTTCTCACCGAAGTCGGCGGCAATCTTACAGTTGCCCTTCAGCAGATCCTCGCGGGTCATGCCAGCCTTACGGGGAGCACCACCTGAAGAGATGATGTATTTGGCGCCAGTGAAAGCTTTCTTGGCAGCCTCGGCAACCTTCTCAGGGTCGTTCATGTCCTCAACGGCAGGAGCGTAGTAGCTCAGGTTGGCGCCAGGAACGCCGCACTGCTGCATCTCGTCGAACACGCCGTGCACACCTGGCTCATAGATATCGTACAAGCAGATGTTAGGAGTAAGACCCAGCATCAAAGCGCTCTGAACCATGTTAGAACCAATCATACCGCCTGCACCGACGATAAGAAGCTTGTCATTTGTTAAATACTTCATAGTGAATTGTTATTTTTAAGAATGTAAGTGTTTATCAAGATGTGTGACGATGCGGAGAATGGCCGTGGCCGACACCTTACCGTCTCTTTTCTGCAAAGTTAATAAAAAAATGTATCTCAGCGTGCAATTATTCGGTTTTTAATTTGTTGTTTATTCTTAAAAAGCGTATCTTTGTCATGTCTATTTGGCAAAAACCAAACCGTTTAAATCTTTTGATTATGAAGGAATACATAGCTCAACGACTGGAAGCCTTGCGCGAGGTGATGCGCCGCGAGAAGCTCGATGCTTTTATCTTCCCCAGTACCGATCCCCACAACTCGGAGTATGTGCCCGACCGCTGGAAGGGCCGTGAGTGGATTAGTGGATTCAATGGGTCGGCGGGAACAGCTGTGGTGACGATGCACTCGGCCGCCCTGTGGACCGACAGCCGTTATTTCATCGCTGCTGCCGACCAGCTCTCGGGCACCGAGTTCCAATTGATGAAACTGAAGATAGAAGGCACGCCGACCATCAGCGAGTGGCTGGGAAGTGAGCTGCGCGAGGTGAGTTCCGCACAGGTGGGCGTGGATGGCATGTGTAATTCGGCAGCCAACGTGGAGGTGCTCGTGAGCGACCTGCGTCGTGAGGGTGGCATCACCGTGAGGACCAATCTCGATCCGTTGGACATTGTGTGGACCGATCGCCCGCAGATTCCCGCCTCGAAGGTGGAGATACAACCTGTGGAGCTGGCCGGCGAGACGGTGGCGTCGAAGTTGACGCGCATTCGCAAGGCGCTGCGTGACTTGCACGCCGACGGTATGCTTATGTCTGCCCTCGACGATGTGGCGTGGACGCTCAATCTCCGTGGAACCGATGTGCATTGCACTCCGGTGTTTGTGTCCTACCTGCTTATCTCGACCACAAGCGCCACCTTATATATAAATAAGGAGAAACTTACGCCCGAGGTTGAGGCCCATCTGGAGAGCCAGGGTGTGAAGATGGCTGGCTACGACGATGTGCGCAAGGGTATCAAGGAATATGCTGAGTATAACATCCTGCTCGACCCGAACGAGACCAATTACACCTTGTCGCGCCTGGTCGATGTGCAGGAGGTGATTCGACACAAGAGTCCCATCCCCGCCATGAAGGCCATAAAGAACGAGGCGGAGATACGCGGTTATCGGTCGGCCATGCTCAAGGATGGCATCGCCTTGGTGAAGTTCCTGCGTTGGCTGAAGCCCGCCGTGGAGGCTGGCGGCCAGACAGAGATATCCATTGACAAGAAACTCACCAGTCTGAGAGCTGAGCAACCCTTGTTCCGCGACATCAGTTTCGACACAATCGCCGGATATGGTGCCCATGGGGCCATTGTGCACTATGAGGCCACGCCCGAGACCGACATTCCGTTGGAACCGCATGGATTGTTGTTGCTCGATAGCGGTGCGCAGTACCAGGACGGAACGACCGACATTACACGCACCATCGCGCTGGGTCCGGTCAGCGATTACGAGAAGCATATCTACACGCTTGTGCTGAAAGGCCATATTCAGTTGGAGATTTGCAAGTTCCCCTCGGGAGCCAGTGGTACGCAGATGGATATTCTGGCCCGCGAGGCCATGTGGCGCGAAGGACTCAACTATCTGCATGGCACCGGCCATGGAGTGGGATCGTACCTCAGCGTGCATGAGGGCCCTCACCAATTCCGGTTGGAATGGGTGCCGGCGCCTTTCCTTGAGAATATGACCGTAACCGACGAGCCCGGCATCTATTTGGCAGGCCAGTTTGGAGTGCGCATAGAGAACACGTTGCTTATCAACCATTACAAGGACACCGAGTTTGGTAAGTTCCTGCAGTTTGAGTCGCTCACCCTGTGCCCCATCGACACGACGCCAGTCGTCAAGGAAGAGTTGCTCCCCGAGGAAGTGGCTTGGTTGAACGAATACCACCAGCATGTGTACGACGTGCTCGCACCCCATCTCGACGATGAGGGTGACAAGGAGTGGTTGCGTAAAGCCACCATGCCTATCTAATCCCTACGGAACACAGTTGGCTGTCCGCCATCCCATGCGCCAAGTCTCCTTGCAGAGGCAGTTGTGGCACCTGGGGGCGGATTTTTTTGTGGAGCGACGATGCGAGTTGTGCGGCTTGGCACGGCAGGTAGGTGAGAACCCATAAGGAGAAGAACGAATGGTCGACAGAAAAGCGATTGACCTTTGCCGCGCGGAGAAATTAGGGGTGAAAGGCGAGCTCTTATCCATCTTGAAAGCGCCTGTTTGCGAACGCATCGCACAAAACAATCGAAAAATTTGTGTATTCGGAAAATATGATGTAATTTTGCACCCGCAAATTGTGGCATCATGCCCTTTTGCGTAAGTTTAACATTAAAATTTTAAAACCAAAACAACATGATTATTGTACCTGTAAAGGATGGCGAGAACATCGAAAGAGCGCTGAAGAAATTCAAGAGAAAATTCGAAAAGACTGGTGTGGTGAAGGAGCTTCGCGCTCGTCAGCAGTTTGACAAGCCGTCAGTCAAGAAGCGCTTGAAGATGGAGCACGCCATTTACGTGCAGCATCTGCGCGACGAGGAGCAATAAAAATTTTCCTCGGAAAATTTGGTAGTTCCAAATAATTTCCGTATATTCGTTGCCGAAAACCTACTTATGTAGAATTCAAGTGGTGTAGGATGATCGAAAAGTTCTTGAACTATCTGCAATATGAGCAAAACCGCTCACCGCTCACGGTGGCGGCATACGCAGAAGACTTACGGGCCTTTGAGCAGTTTTTCAAGAACTTGGATGGTCAGCTCTCTTGGCAAAATGTGGACACGGACGTGATCCGCGATTGGATGGAGAGCATGGTCGACAAGGGAAACAGTGCCACCAGTGTCCACAGGAGACTGTCGGCGCTTCGCTCCTTCTACCGCTTTGCGCTTGCGCACCAGCTCGTAGAACGCGACCCGGCCCACCAGGTGGAATGCCCCAAGGAAAAGAAAGCCCTTCCGCAATTCATGAGGGAGGACGAAATGGACCGATTGCTCGATGACATCGAGTGGGGAGCAGGCTATCAGGGAATGCTCGACCGTACCATCATTATGACGTTCTATCAGACGGGCATACGCCTGTCGGAGCTCATAGGACTCACCGACGCCGCCATCGACTTGCCAAACCGCCAACTGAAAGTGACGGGAAAGGGCAACAAGCAACGCGTGGTTCCCTTCGGGGACGAGTTGGCCAAGTGCCTGCAGCGCTATGCTTGTGAGCGGGATCGCTTGGAGAAACGATGTTCCGACGCGTTCTTCGTCAGCCATAACGGTTGCAAGCTCACGCCCCAGCAAGTGAGAAAAATAGTGAGGATGAGGTTGGCTGCGGTGTCCACCGCCAAGAAAAGGTCGCCACACGTGCTTAGGCACACCTTCGCTACGGCCATGCTGAACCATGGAGCTGGCATTGAGAGTGTCAGAAGGCTTTTGGGCCATGCGAGTGCCTCCACAACGGAGATATACACGCACACCACTTTCGAACAGCTCAAGCGAATATATCATGAGGCCCACCCCAGGGCTTGAGTTTAACCTTTTAATAGTAGGAGGTAACTATGGAAATTAGAATTCAGTCGATTCACTTCGACGCTACCGAGAAGTTGCAGGCCTTCGTAGAGAAGAAGACCGCTAAGTTGGAAAAATCATTTGAAGACATTCAGAAAGTAGAGGTGCAATTGAAGGTTGCCAAGCCAGCCACAGCATTGAACAAGGTTACAAGCATCACGGTCACAGTGCCGGGTGGTAGCCCCATCTTCGTCGAGAAGACATGCGACACTTTTGAGGAAGGAGTCGACCAGTGTGTGGATGCGCTTAAGGTTCAACTAGGGAAATTCAAGGAAAAATTAAGAAATCACTAAAATTTTCCTCGAAAAGTTTTGGAGATTAAAAAATAAGTAGTATCTTTGCAGCCGTTTTACAACAGGTCCTTCGACAAGTCGCAATGCGGCTGCAGGATTTGCCTCTTTAGCTCAGTTGGCCAGAGCACGTGATTTGTAATCTCGGGGTCGTTGGTTCGAATCCGACAAGAGGCTCACCCGAAAGGGGTAAAACAAAGGGTGGTTACCAGAGTGGCCAAATGGGGCAGACTGTAAATCTGCTGGCTCTTGC
>NZ_JAXVAE010000159.1:0-17634 GCF_037460745.1 Hallella sp.
ACCTTGATTATTTAACATTTATGCGACTGCGTCGCATTCTTCTGCAAACTTAGAGTTAATTCGTTCAATTCGTTGTTACCGCGTCTGAGCGTAAATACTCACGTGTGTTATTTTTCACTCCAAATGTCGGATGATCCACATTGTTACATGTTACATGTTACAATAAGGTGGTTCCACATGGCGCCGTTTCATAACGTTGAATGACGAAGCGGGCTGAAAGCCCAAGGTTGTGCATAGCCCAGGGCAAGCGAAGCGACACCCTGGGTGAACCGTAGCATCACGCCACGCCCTGTAAGGGCAAAAGTGTGTCTAATTGGTTCTGTTTCAGCGCTTTTGCCATTGCGTAGCGCCTGGTTGCGTTCCTGTTATCCCAGGGTGTTGTATAGGCCTCCCAGATCTCGTCGATTTGCACAGGTGCCGATTCCCCCCGCATGCCTAAATGCGGATGCGTTTGCTGGGTGTTTGCGCCCTGCCCGGTGGTCTGAGTAGTAGGACGGGCGCCGAATGGTGGTGTAAAACAAAACTCATGCGGATGGCCTCTGAGAAGGGCCGCGTTTTCCACCACCGCGCCTTCGCCCTGAAATACGCCCATGGTGGGCTGTTTGCAAAGTGTTGACTATCAGTTGGTTGCGTTTAGTGTGGCAGCCAAAGGCCCTCTTCTGCCCCTGTTTTTGTGTGAAAAACCATAGGAAAAGACCACTTTTTGAGGGTGCTCGTCTCACGTCACCAACCTCCAAAGGTGCCTAATTTGTAATAAAAACCATAGGTTTCCCGTTGCGTTTAGGCATGTATCGAGTTGCGTTTAGGCATGTATCGAGCCTCGGTTAGGCATGTTTCGAGTGACGAAAGGTGCCCAGGCGCAACTCGGTTAGGCATCTTTCGCAAAAAATCCCTGTATTTATGTGGGTAAAATCACTCCTTGTCCCCAGTTGGGCCCTTCCCATGCGCCGTCCACCGCCCATCCGCCTCGCCCAGCGGTTCGGCGGTCGCCGAATGACGCTAAAACAAATAATATTTTTGTTACGGTATTTTACTTTTTGTTCAATTAAATCATCATCAATTCGCACCTCGGCCATCGGGCCGTTTGAGATGCACGAATGTGATGGGCTTAATCATTCTTGCCTTTTTCGGTATTGCCCACTCACTTATCGCGCTCGTCATGCGGTGGAATGGATAAAATTTCGTAATTTTGCGCATGATGGAAGGAGCACACAATCCGCAAAAACGATAAACATGAAAAAAGTTAGGCCAAAGAAAAACCTGGGTCAGCACTTCCTGACCGACCTCAACATAGCGCGCCGCATCGCCGACACGGTGGATGCCTGTCCCGATATTCCCGTGCTCGAGATAGGGCCGGGCATGGGCGTGCTCACGCAGTACCTGGTGCAGAAACCGCGCGAGGTGAAAGCCGTGGAGATCGACGATGAGAGCGTGGCCTACCTCAACGCCACCTATCCCCAGTTGCGCGACCAGATCCTGGGCGAGGACTTCCTGCGCATGGACCTCAACCAGGTGTTTGGCGGAAAGCAGTTTGTGCTGACGGGCAACTATCCTTACGACATCTCCTCGCAGATCTTTTTCAAGATGCTCGACTACAAGGACCTCATTCCCTGCTGCACGGGCATGATACAGCGCGAGGTGGCCCAGCGCATCGCCTCCGAGCCCGGCAACAAGGCCTACGGCATCCTCAGCGTGATGATACAGGCGTGGTACGACGTGGAGTATCTCTTCACCGTCGACGAGGGCGTGTTCAACCCGCCGCCCAAGGTGAAGAGCGCCGTCATCCGCATGACGCGCAACGGCGTGGAGAACCTCGGGTGCGACGAGAGCCTCTTCAAGCGCGTGGTGAAGACCGCCTTCAACCAGCGCCGCAAGATGCTGCGCGTGTCGCTCAAGCCCCTCTTTGGCAAGGACCACATGCCCGACGCCGCCTTCTTCGCACAGGACATCATGACGCGCCGGCCCGAGCAACTCACCGTGGCGCAGTTTGTGGAGCTCACCAACCGAGTGGCCGAAGTAATGCCCAAGCCATAAATTTTTAGCCAATTAGTTGCATCATTAGGAAATAATCCCTAAATTTGTGCAAAGAAACAATTCAGCAAAAACACATGATAGACGTAAAGCAAACATTGAAGGACGCTGAGGCTCGCATGCAGAAGGCGTCGAAGTATCTCGAAGAAGAGTTGGCCCGCGTGCGCGCTGGCCGTGCCAATGCCGCCATCCTCGATGGCGTGCGAGTAACCGCCTACGGACAGACCGTGCCCCTCAATCAGGTGGGCAACGTGTCGGTGCCCGACGCACGCACCATCACCATCCGCCCCTGGGACCGCAAGGCCATCAAGGACATTGAGAAGGGCATCCTCGACAGCGGCGTGGGCATCACGCCCGAGAACAATGGCGAGATGGTGATCCTGCGACTGCCGCAGCCCACCGAGGAGCGTCGTAAGGAACTGGTGAAGCAGTGCAACAAGACCGGAGAGAAGACAAAGGTCGAGGTGCGCAACGTGCGCTCAGAGGTGAAAGACAAGCTGAAGAAGGCTGTGAAGGACGGACTGTCGGAGGACCAGAGCAAGGACGCTGAGGCCGACCTGCAGAAACTCCACGACAAGTATATCAAGGACATCGACGCCATCTTGGCAAGAAAGCAGAAAGAGATCATGACTGTCTAAGCAATGCACGGCACAGTCATCAAGAACACAGGATTCTGGTACACCGTCCTCACCGACGATGGGCGTGAGGTGGACAGCAAGGTGAAGGGCAACTTCCGCCTCAAAGGCATACGGTCCACCAACCCCGTGGCCGTGGGCGACGGTGTGGAAATCTGTGTCAACGCCGAGGGCCAGGCGCTCATCACCGCCATCGACGACCGACGCAACTACATCGTGAGGCGCTCCACCAACCTCTCCAAGCAGAGCCATATCATTGCCGCCAACGTCGACCAGGCCTTCCTGGTGGTCACCGTGGCACACCCGGAGACCGCCACCACCTTCATCGACCGGTTCCTCGCGTCAGCCGAGGCCTACTCGGTGCCCGTGGTGCTCGTGTTCAACAAGACCGACCTGCTCAGCGACGAGGAGCGACGCTACCAGGAACTGATGGTGAGGCTCTACGAAACCGTGGGCTACGAGTGCCGACAGGTGTCGGCGGCCACCGGCGAGGGCACCGACGACCTGCGCACCCTGCTCGGCGACCGCGTAACGTTGCTCAGCGGCAACAGCGGCGTGGGCAAGTCGACCCTGCTCAACCTGCTCATACCCGGAGCGGGAGCGCGCGTGGCCGACATCAGCGACGCCCACGACACAGGTATGCACACCACCACCTTCTCGGAGATGATGCCACTGCCGGGCGGCGGATGGATCATCGACACACCGGGCATCAAGGGCTTCGGATCGTTCGACATGGAGCCCGAGGAGATAGGAAGCTACTTCAAGGAAATCTTCAAGTTCTCCAAAGACTGCCGCTTCAACAACTGCACACACACCCATGAGCCCGGGTGCGCCGTGCGCCAAGCGGTGGAAGACCACTACATAGCCGAGAGCCGATACCGCAGCTACCTCTCCATGTTGCAAGACAAAGACGAAAACAAATACAGAGAAGCTTATTAGCCACACGCGCCCATCGTGGCGCTGAGGCTAATAAGCTTTTTTATTTTATAGGATGAAACAGCATGTTTCTTGTTCCAACGGCTCTCACCTCCTCCTTTGTGAAAGCTGGGCGCCATCGCATGGTGCCATTGTTCACTCCCGCTTCCTTGACGTAGAATTTGTTGTGATAGCCGTAAGGGGTAAATGGTCCAGTACCACCAATGTCGCCTATCTTCAAGCCGTGATGATACAAGCAAGTTGTTACCATTATTTCGGAATGGGCAGAATGCCCATCCTTCAGGTATCGGTCAAGGCAAGTCAATGCGGCATTTGAGTAACGGCAAATGGGTAGAAAACCCTTGATGCACGTTTCTAATGGATAGTTGCTTTTATTGTCCCGATGCCACCAGGTCCACTCGTGGTTGGCTGTTCCAAACCACTCCACATGACAGGCGAGGAGATCGTAGTCGTCAAGACGAGTGTCGCAGTCGTTCAACAACGTGTGCCAACAGCCTGTAAATTCCACGTCATACTCGATGAACCAATAGTGATGATAAGAAGAATGGTCAAGATAAAAGCGCAAGGGGAGGAAATGACAACTTCCGGGTACGAGGGTGTTCGCAATGGGCGTGTAGCCCAATTCACGAAGATCGTGAGGTCTAACAGGCACCATTTGGACATCGTCGGGACAGATCACCTCCGCGCCTTCGCTCAGGGTCATCAGCCACACCACATCATAGCGGTCGCTCGGTAGTTCTGTGCGAAGTCGGCGGTAACGTCCTACGATGTCGTCGTTGATCAAATGGGATACGAACAAAATGATGTTTTTCATGCTATAGGTTACCTTTTGCTCCATTTTCTAAATACCAGTTCTATGAGACGCGTTTCCCCGTCATACATATAGGCGGTGATAATAGGTCGTTTGGCCAAGTAACTGTATACCCCTGTGCTATCTTTAGGGTGCAGCTGCACCATCTGCAAATGGGACAGGCTTACTGGCGAAAACTCAAGTTTGACATTATCCTCCGTGTACGCACAGATCATGGTAGAATCCTGCATGAGTTCAGGTTGGTCAAGATGAGCGTAGATCCTTCCGTCTTGTTCCAATACGATTTGTATGGGAATTTTGTTCCGAATGGATATTTTTGACAGCATAACGCTTACGCCTATAAACGTAAGGGCTATGACCACGGTAGTTCCATACCGCAACAGGACTCTCATCACATTACTTTCTTCTCTCATGCCTCTTCCAGTTCAAGTTGGTTCCTAACCAGTTCATAATAATAGCCATGTAGCGCCACTAATTGTTGGTGGGTTCCCTCTTCCACTACTTTTCCGTGGCGTAGCACGATGATGTTGTCAGCGTTCTTCACAGTGGATAACCGATGCGCTATTACAAGCATGGTGCGTTCCTTGCACAATGCGCTAAGGTTCTCAGTTATTTGTCGTTCTGTCTCCGCATCGAGCGAACTGGTGGCCTCGTCCAGCATGATGTATGACGGCTGTTTGTAGATAGCCCGGGCGATCATGATGCGTTGCTTTTCTCCACCGCTCACGCCCACGCCATCGCTGCCAAGTTTCATTTCGAGGCCCAGTGGGTGGTCGTCCACGAAATGGCGCAGGCAGGCGGCATCTAATGCCTCATTTACCTTGTGATCATCAGGCTTATTACCCAATACGATGTTGGCTTTCAGGGTGTCGGCGAAGATGTAATTGTCTTGCATTACTACGCCTGATGCCGTTCTTACAGATCTTGCGCTGATGTCTTCCAAATCGCAGTTTCCTATTGTGATATGGCCTGCTGTGGGCTTGTAGAATTTCAAGAGCAACTTCATCAAGGTGGTCTTGCCACTACCACTCTCGCCCACAATGGCTGTCGTCTTTCCTGCGGGAATGGTGAAGCTAATATCATCTATGGCTTTTTCGCCAATGTTTCCGGTGTAGGAGAACGAAACATGTCGCAGTTCGATGTTTTGGGGCGTGGAGGCATTCAACTTTACCATGCCCTTGTGGTCTTCGGGACTGCACAGGTGTACTTCCTCCGATCGTTCAAGACTGATCTTGGCATCCTGATATTGTTGCAAGAAATTGATGAGCTGCGACAGAGGACTGTTGATCTGGCCTATGATACTCGATATGCTCATCATCATGCCAAGGGTAAGACCACCATTGACTACTTCTGATGCAATCCAAAAAGTGATGATGATATTGCGCAACTGTCCCACAAGTGTGTAACCTGCATTTTGTATTTGGTTTAGTCGTAAACTTTTTTGCGACATCCTGTACAACTGCTCTTGTAGCCCATGCCACTCATTGATCTTGTAGTCTTCAAAGGTGTTCACCTTGATGTCGGTAATGCCCGACATCAACTCGTACATCTTGTTTTGATTGTGCGCATTCAATTTGAAACGTTCGTAGTCGAGCGCTTTGCGTCGCCTAAAGAAATACATCATCCATAGCGTGCAGGCCAATGTGAAGAGAAGGTACACGAGGAGGATTCGCAGGCTGTAGTAGCCTATCACCACCATGAGCACTGGGACGGACAATAGCGAGAAGAAGGTTTGTATTGTGTTGTAAGTGACAAAGCCCTGCAGACGTCCATTGTCGCCCAAGCGTTGCTGGTAATCGCCGATGCTCTTTGTGTCGAAGAAGGTCATGGGCAATTTGAGCAACTTACTGAGATAGTTCTCCAACACGTCAATGTTTATTCGTGTACCCATGTATAGGCTTACCCAACTGCCTATCATGCTCATAAGGAATGTTCCCAGAAACAGAAACACCTGTGCTATCATGATGTTGACAATCACCCCCATGTTGCGGAGGTTGATACCTTCGTCCACCATGGCTTGGGTAAGGAAGGGTGTTACCAATGAGAGCAAAATGCCGAAGAGCATGCCCAATGCCGTCTGCGACATCTCCCATCGATAAGGCCATACAAACTTGTGCGCAAAGCGAAACAAACTGTGTCGCTGCTTGATGTTTGCCTTGGTGTAAAAAACATCTGTGGGATCACAGACCACAACTATCCCTTTGTTGCCATTCAGCCAGTGCTCGGCAAAGTCGTCCTCGGTAAGCGTTTGCTTGCCAAACGCTGGGTTAGCGACATGATAGGTCCATTTCCCACTGAAACGTCCTTTGCTGATGCCATAGAGCACCACAAAATGGTTCTGTTCCCAATGGAGAATGGCTGGCAAGGGACAATTTGTTCGCAGTTGCTCCAGTGGGAGCTCAAACGAAGCGCTTTCCATGCCTATGACCTTCAGGGCGTCGCGTATGCCCGCCACGCTTACTCCCTCGCGGGTCAGGTGGCTCAGTGTGCGGAGATAACTTAAGGGGTAGGCGCGTCCGTAAGCAGACGCAACCATCCTGATGCAGGCTGGTCCACAGTCCATTTGGTCGAACTGGCGGGTAAAAATCAACTTTCCTTTCATGATGATGCAAACTGCCGCCTGCCACATGGGGTGACAAGCGGCAGCGATGATTGATGGCTATTTGGTGTGTTTCTTCTTTTGGCTGAACCTGTAAGTCAAGCTCACCATTGCGTATCGTCGTAGCAGGTTGGTGTAGGTTTCCTGTTGCATCTGCGCGTTGATGTTGTAGCTGTAGTTGGACATCTTGTTCAGCAGGTCGAACACCTCAAACTTTAGGCGTGCCTTTCCCTTGAAGATGTCCTTGCCAAGGTTGAAGTTGACGATAAACTGGTCGGTGTTGTACTTGTCGTCCGAATAGCCCCTTCGGCTGTACATCTTCAGGGTGGTGTAGAAGTCGATGCCCCAAACCAAGGGCATGCCGTAGTTGACGCCGTAGTTGAAGTCGAAGGCGTTGAGCGTGGCGAAGCGGTCGCTCTCCGAGTGGTTGTAGAACACGTTGGCCGAGACGGTCAGTGAGTAGTAATTGCGGTAATAGCCCAGCTGTAGGCTCTCCGAGGCGCTGAACCTTCTTACCGAGCTCACCAACGAGGTGGTGGCGCTTGTGGAGTTGAGATAGTCGCGGAAGTTGCGGTAGTTGAGGTTGGTCTGCGAGGTCAGCTTCCATGCCTTGCGCTTCTTGTCGAGCGGCATTTGGTAGCGCGCCTGTCCGCTCAGTTCCCAGTTGCCGGCAATGACATCGGGACGATAGGTCGTTACACCCGTGCTCATGTCGTAGCGCATCGACTGGCACAGCATGTTCTGCCATAGCCTGTAGGTGAGCGACGTGTTGAAGAATCGCTGCGTCTTGATCATCTTGCGCTCGTAGCTGAATGACGCCGTGTGCTGGTGCGTGTTGGGCAGGTTGTAGCCGCTCTCGCGCACGAGCAGCGGTGTTGCGTCGTCGCGGTAGTTCACGGCATAAAGCAGCGATGGGAGTTGGTGTTGCAACTTGTAGTTGAGGCGCCAGTGGTATTCTAAATCATTTCCCGTGTTGGCGTCGATGCGCAAGGCTACCGATGGCTCCATCAGCCAACGCGACCTGCGGATGGTAGTGTCTGTCTGGGCGCGAGTATAGCTGATGCGGTCATACACGTTGCGAAACTGTATGGAAGGTTCAAGTGTGATATTCTTGTAGTCTTCGCGTTTGAAATAGAAGGAGAAGTCAAGCCCCATGGTGTTGGTCTTGTTCCATGTCTGTGAGCGGTAGCTGTTGGAATAGTCGATGTACCGTGAGATGGAGTCGCGGTTGGAGTACAACTGGTCAAGGCCCCATGCCGATGCCTCTGTCCCGTCAAGGATGTGGTGCCAGCGGCTGTCGGAGGCATACGACTGTTTGAAGCCGTATTGTGGAGAAATGTACAGGTGTAACGCAGGGAAGTCAAGTGAATAATCGTATCCAATATTTCCCTCATAGCGGTAGTTGCGTTGGGGCATGTCGGAGAATCGCGCCATGTCGTTGGCGCTTTCCACCCGCTCATAGTTGTTCAGGCTGCGGTTCTTCTTGTTGTTGTAGTGACCCGACAGCGACCAACTTAAGTGGTCTTTTCTGATTTTGTATATGGATGAGACCTTGCCTTCGGCAGTCAGTTCGTTGCCCTTGCCGTAATATCGGTTCTTCAGTGAGCTGATGAGGATCTTGCGGTATTCGCTCTCCAGGTTTCCGCCAAACAGGCTGTCGAGAGCCTCGCCCATGTAGCGCTCAGCCAGCTGGCGGTTGAAGTCGGCCGATGTGCTTGTGTAGCGGTTGTCGTAATGGTAATAGCTGACCTTGGGCGTAAAGTCGAGGGTGAATTGCTTGGATGGCGTGTAGCTGTTGGTGCCGTTGAAACCCAGCTTGATGTTTTTGTTGGTGTTGTTAAAGAGGTAGCGGCTGTACACGTCGTCGCCCAGGAACATGGTGGTCGACGTCTTGCTGAGGTAATCGCGTTTCTGCGCCTTCAGCGAGAGCTGGTCCGACAGTTTCCACTTCTTGTCCTCGTCGCGCAGCATGCCGTCGACCTTCACCTCGTGGGTGGTCACCTCGGCCGTGTTTCCGTAAGGCTCCTGCCAGTTGCCATCAGAGCTGTAGTAGCTGTCGCCTCGCACGTCGTTGCTGTTGCCGACCATGGCGATGTGCGAGTTGGGGGTGAAGCGCATGGCAAACATGCGTGCCTCATGGTGGTGGTCGGTTCCGTAACCCACCGTGGCGTTGCCCACCCACGAGGTGGTGTACTCCTTCTTCAGCCCCACGTCGAGCACCAAGGGCAGTTGGTCTTTGCGCAGCGTCCGCAAGTCGGAGGCGACCATCAGTCGCTCATCCATCTTGCGGTACACCTTGATTTTGTCGACCATGTAGTGGGGTAGGTTGTCCAAGGCGACCTTGGGGTCGCCGTTGAAAAAGTCCTCGCCGTTTACGAGCAGACTTTCCACTTTTTGTCCGTTGATGTAAATCTCGCCTCCAGGCTCAAGCTGGGCACCGGGAAGCAGACGAATCAGCTTGTCGAGCATCGAACCAGAGCTCAATTGGAAGGCATCGGCGTCGTAGACGATGGTGTCGCCGCGCATCACCATCTTCAGCTTGGTTGCCGTTACGACCACTTCTTTCAGCGTCACCTCCTTCTTCATGCGTATCTTGTGCATCAGTATCTCGCCAAACGAGTCGCCCGTGTGCCTGTACTTCGTGTATTTGAAGTTGACGTTCTTATAGGCGGGGTAATAGCCGTCGTGCTCAAACTTCATGATGTATTTGCCTGGGGCCTTGATGTCGCGATACACCTGCCACCAACCGTAAGGCTCACCGCGGAAAGTCTCCACGACCGTGCTATCCATGCTCATGAGCGTCACGTTCACAGAGTCAAGGTCTTCCTTCGTAAAGGAGTCCTTGATGAAACCGTCTATATGATACTTTTGGGCAAAAGCCAAAGAGGATGTAAAGACAAAAAAAAGTAAGAAAAGTCGTCTCATACAGTATTGTTTTGATGTTCCACCTTGGCATTGAGAGGTCAAGGTGGAACAGGTTAAGTGATTTTAGTTAAAATCCAAATACGAAGCCCATGCCAGGAGCTGGCTTGAGAGGAGCCAGTGTCGTTGGAGCAGCTGTTGGAGCAGCTGTTGGGACAGCTGATGTTTTGTAGCAATTGCAGTTATTGCTGTTACAAATACAATTGTTGGGTTTTGAAGGTGGGCAATCGCAATTGTTGCCGTTGCAATCGCAATTGTTCGGGAGTGTGTCGCACTTACAATTGTTAGTAAGTGTTTGCGTCACTGCAGCAAATCCGCCTCTCAGCAACCCCTCTTTTGTCTCCTCCAGAGGCACGAAGCCTTGTTTTGCCAACAAGGCCTCCAGGTTCTTTAAGTTGTTCATAATGATTAATTTTTGATTTTGTTAGAAATGATGTAATCCACCCTGTCATTCACAATCTTCTCCTTGTCTTTTTGGCTGTATCCTCGGATGCAATCGCTGATAGCCATTGACTCCATCTTGAACTGGCTGCATCCGCCATGACATATCGGGAAAATGTTGCACTGATGACAAGAGTCGTTACCATACTTGAGTTCTTCACGCTTCTCATTCTTAGCGTTCCAAATTACTTCTCCTTCTGTGGTTAACACCCCCTCTCTATTGTTGGACGAAAATTCTCGTGCGGTACACTTAAACACATCACCATTGTAGTTGATGGTGTAGTGGTTCTTCCGATCGGCATAACAACGGCTGTTGTCAATGTGTTTCAACTCGTTCACAGTAAAGCCTTTCTCGACAAATCGTTCGCGGAGCTTTTCTTGCCGATCCAAATACTTCATAGTGTCTTCGCCATTATCTTGCCATACGTGTTGGAAGTCGATGTTTAATAACTCTCTTTCCCCTGAAGCAATATCTTCCAAATCCTCAAGCACATCAGCATAGGATAGCAAATTATCCATGGTTGTGTTGAACCTCAAGGTTATGCGGACGCCAGACTTCAGCGCATCCTTTACGTTTTTTAATATTTTGCTGTATGTTCCCACGCCATTGCTGAAGCATTTGGTTTTGTTGTGGAAAAACTCATTGCCGTCCAAGGTTACTTGGCATGTTAGTTGCTTGCAGGTCGGAAGAGATTGAAGGCGGACTACATTCTTCTTCGTAAGCAGGACGCCATTGGTAACAAGGCTAACTTGTACAACCACGCCATTCTTCTGCGCCAGATCGCTTACAGCTTCAAGCAATGGGATTATCACATTGTCAAGGCCCAACAAAGGCTCTCCGCCAAAAAACGAGAGGCTGAGCATTCGGATGTCTCTTGTGGCTATTTCGTGAGTAGCCAGTTTCAAGATGGAATCCACTACACCCTGTTGCATCATGGATTTTGGCACGTGCTTTTCATAGCAATACCAGCATTTGAGGTTGCAATCCATGGTGGGATTGATAAAAATGGATAAAGTGGGGCTGTGCTCCTCTTTTTTCCATGTCTCAATGATGTCAACACATTCATCAACATCATCTTCCACGATAAAGCCTTCGCGTTTCAGGAACACATAAAAATCTTGGTGTTTCTGCTCAATGTAGTCGAGTTGGTGGCCTTCTATAAGATCCGCCAACTGGTTATCGACTGCCGAAACGGTATCCGTCTTGCAATTGTAGATCAAACTACAAAAGCCCTTTCTTAGAACAAACAGGTACTTGCTGAATTTCATGACAATCTTAGTTTAGTGGTTAATATGTTTATGCCGTAGCCAATGTAGCCGTCCATTCCAAAATCCCAGTACGCTTCGTCTTTTGGCAAGTAAGCTGGAAGTTTGTAGATGTCCTTTAGGTCGGCTGTCATGGTGCACCATGAAGTTTTGTTATACAAGCTCATGATGTCAATTGCTAATTGTTTTTGGTAACTTAGCCTTGCGTAATCCGATGAGCCGCGCCAATTTCTACAAGCTTTTCTCAACGCTGAGATGAAATGGTTAGAGAGGCCATGCTCTAGTTGCTTTCTTTTGCAACATCCCAATCGTGAATAGCAGTATATGGCCATGTCGCAAATCATTTCGATGTTCTGCACAAGGATTGGGTTTATGATATTGACAATATTATCTACCTGAAGTAAAAAAGCCTTGGTCTCATAGCTCGACAAAATGTCTATTTCCACGAAGTAGGAAAGAACCCACCCTACGCCCATGATTCCACTGTCGAAAGAAAGAGGAAGACCTTCTTGTTCGTTCTGAATTTGCGCATCGTGTATGATGTTTCGAGCTTTTCCAACATATAGCTTGTCGCCCGAACATTTATAGTAAAGGCCGAACAAAAGAGCAATGCCTGCCAAACCATTTCGCAAACCATAATGGTGAAGTTCCTTTGTCGCATCCTCAGCGTGACGCAATATGTCGCTTGTTCGCTTGTAACCAGCCTCCAACAGGCATTGCGCTTCTTTGGATATGATGTTATTCATGTTCATAATCCAATCTATCTTGGCCATGTTGAAGTTTTTTGTATAATGGCGTTTTAGTGATGCTATGCGTCTTTTGTGCTCTTTTAAAAGTGTTGTGGCATGATTGAAATATTGTAACCCTTGATTCCTCGCAGCCATGTTTGCTTTACATTGGAGAGAAATAGGAAAGAGAGTTTCGGATATGAGCAAATGATTGTACATGTATGTACTGTAGCCTCTTAGGCTGCAAGAATTCTCCTTGTAGATGTGTCCCACAACGATGTTGCCCAACAGTTTGCATTTGCCACCACTCAGCCATGCTTTTATACTCAGATATGGCTCTTCGCATCCATATCCCAGCAAGCCTTCCAAGCCTTTTATTTCTTTCCAAAAACTTACTGACGAAGCATAAGAAGCCCCCAACACACAAGGAATGACGCCTCGGTCAAGTGTTTCTTTGTGAGGATTGCAATTCCAACGGACAGCAGGAATAAGCGTGTCAATCATCATGTGTAAATAAGCGCCATAGGCGTGGGCGCTGTTTTTTTCTATCACAGCTCCGTCTTGTTTGGAGAGAACCTTTGTTTGGCAACAAAGTATTTGCCTTTGGTCGTTGTTTAGCTCATCAATGATCATCTGGTGCCAATCCTTTTGGTAGAAGCGCATGTGAGCATCGAAGATGATAAAGTAATCGGTGTTACACAGCCTGACACCTTTTTCCTTTGAGCCTGCAGGGCCAATTCGTTTGGTGTTTCTTACATAACATGCATTGTGTTTCAAAGCAATTTGCTTGTAGTCAAACGAGTCGCACGAGCAGTCGTCTACCACCATAATCGACACATGCTGACCTACGGTGTTGCGGATGCTAACTAAGGTGTTTTCCAATTCTTCACCTTCATTATAACAGGGAACGATAGCAGTCAGCGCCTTTCCATTTGTGGGTTTGACATAAGATGGCGTTTCTTCAACTATGTCTCTGACAATTTTTGAGGCTATCCAACTGTGAATGGTATTTGATGCCATCTGTTGTTCCTGCTTCTTTACATTGGTGACCTGGGCGTTGCTTGTTCTGTATCTTGTCACCACAGTGTCCAAGTTCCTTATTCTAATTCCACAATAAACGGCCTCCGCCCAAAGACCGTAATCTTCAGCGTAAATATTCTCTTTGCGATAACGCAGGTGGTGGGGCTTAAAGGAAGATCTTCTGATAAAAGCGGTGGGGTGCACTACACAACACCCATCCATTAGATCGTAAAGCGAAATGTCCCCTGGAACAGGTTTGTATATTCCATGTGATGTACCAAAGTATTCGATGCATCCACCTAACACGTCAACATTGGGATGTGCTTCCATGTATTCGTATTGTGTGCGGAGGCGATCGGGCATCATGATGTCGTCGCTATCCATGCGGGCAATATACTTGCCTCTGGCTTGGATAAGCAAGAGGTTACTGGAAGTTATGTAATCGTGATGATTGCGGATTAATCTGATTCGTTGGTCATTATATGTCTGTATGATTTCGCATGTGTTGTCCGTAGAACCATCGTCTACAATAAGCAATTCAAAATCATGAAATGATTGACAAAGTATGCTTTCCAAACATTCCTTGATATGCTTAGCGCCATTATAGACGGGCATAACAACTGATATGGGCACTGTTGCCATAGGCTTGTGTTTTTAGTTAGGCTGTGCCACTCCCCATTTTTTGCAGATGATACTAAAAAGTATTGGTGTTTGTGGTTGGGGAGGGGTGTTCTGCTTTCAGTTCGATGTTTTAGATTCTTGTTGTATCGCAAAGATAGGAAAATAATCTCTTGCTTGCAAGCTTTTTTAGCATTATTCTCCGTTTTTAACCCAAAACGGTTTGGTGACCGAATTAGTGTTAAAAACGGAGATGTTTGTTCAAATGCTATTTGGTGTGTTTCTTCTTTTGGCTGAACCTGTAAGTCAAGCTCACCATTGCGTATCGTCGTAGCAGGTTGGTGTAGGTTTCCTGTTGCATCTGCGCGTTGATGTTGTAGCTGTAGTTGGACATCTTGTTCAGCAGGTCGAACACCTCAAACTTTAGGCGTGCCTTTCCCTTGAAGATGTCCTTGCCAAGGTTGAAGTTGACGATAAACTGGTCGGTGTTGTACTTGTCGTCCGAATAGCCCCTTCGGCTGTACATCTTCAGGGTGGTGTAGAAGTCGATGCCCCAAACCAAGGGCATGCCGTAGTTGACGCCGTAGTTGAAGTCGAAGGCGTTGAGCGTGGCGAAGCGGTCGCTCTCCGAGTGGTTGTAGAACACGTTGGCCGAGACGGTCAGTGAGTAGTAATTGCGGTAATAGCCCAGCTGTAGGCTCTCCGAGGCGCTGAACCTTCTTACCGAGCTCACCAACGAGGTGGTGGCGCTTGTGGAGTTGAGATAGTCGCGGAAGTTGCGGTAGTTGAGGTTGGTCTGCGAGGTCAGCTTCCATGCCTTGCGCTTCTTGTCGAGCGGCATTTGGTAGCGCGCCTGTCCGCTCAGTTCCCAGTTGCCGGCAATGACATCGGGACGATAGGTCGTTACACCCGTGCTCATGTCGTAGCGCATCGACTGGCACAGCATGTTCTGCCATAGCCTGTAGGTGAGCGACGTGTTGAAGAATCGCTGCGTCTTGATCATCTTGCGCTCGTAGCTGAATGACGCCGTGTGCTGGTGCGTGTTGGGCAGGTTGTAGCCGCTCTCGCGCACGAGCAGCGGTGTTGCGTCGTCGCGGTAGTTCACGGCATAAAGCAGCGATGGGAGTTGGTGTTGCAACTTGTAGTTGAGGCGCCAGTGGTATTCTAAATCATTTCCCGTGTTGGCGTCGATGCGCAAGGCTACCGATGGCTCCATCAGCCAACGCGACCTGCGGATGGTAGTGTCTGTCTGGGCGCGAGTATAGCTGATGCGGTCATACACGTTGCGAAACTGTATGGAAGGTTCAAGTGTGATATTCTTGTAGTCTTCGCGTTTGAAATAGAAGGAGAAGTCAAGCCCCATGGTGTTGGTCTTGTTCCATGTCTGTGAGCGGTAGCTGTTGGAATAGTCGATGTACCGTGAGATGGAGTCGCGGTTGGAGTACAACTGGTCAAGGCCCCATGCCGATGCCTCTGTCCCGTCAAGGATGTGGTGCCAGCGGCTGTCGGAGGCATACGACTGTTTGAAGCCGTATTGTGGAGAAATGTACAGGTGTAACGCAGGGAAGTCAAGTGAATAATCGTATCCAATATTTCCCTCATAGCGGTAGTTGCGTTGGGGCATGTCGGAGAATCGCGCCATGTCGTTGGCGCTTTCCACCCGCTCATAGTTGTTCAGGCTGCGGTTCTTCTTGTTGTTGTAGTGACCCGACAGCGACCAACTTAAGTGGTCTTTTCTGATTTTGTATATGGATGAGACCTTGCCTTCGGCAGTCAGTTCGTTGCCCTTGCCGTAATATCGGTTCTTCAGTGAGCTGATGAGGATCTTGCGGTATTCGCTCTCCAGGTTTCCGCCAAACAGGCTGTCGAGAGCCTCGCCCATGTAGCGCTCAGCCAGCTGGCGGTTGAAGTCGGCCGATGTGCTTGTGTAGCGGTTGTCGTAATGGTAATAGCTGACCTTGGGCGTAAAGTCGAGGGTGAATTGCTTGGATGGCGTGTAGCTGTTGGTGCCGTTGAAACCCAGCTTGATGTTTTTGTTGGTGTTGTTAAAGAGGTAGCGGCTGTACACGTCGTCGCCCAGGAACATGGTGGTCGACGTCTTGCTGAGGTAATCGCGTTTCTGCGCCTTCAGCGAGAGCTGGTCCGACAGTTTCCACTTCTTGTCCTCGTCGCGCAGCATGCCGTCGACCTTCACCTCGTGGGTGGTCACCTCGGCCGTGTTTCCGTAAGGCTCCTGCCAGTTGCCATCAGAGCTGTAGTAGCTGTCGCCTCGCACGTCGTTGCTGTTGCCGACCATGGCGATGTGCGAGTTGGGGGTGAAGCGCATGGCAAACATGCGTGCCTCATGGTGGTGGTCGGTTCCGTAACCCACCGTGGCGTTGCCCACCCACGAGGTGGTGTACTCCTTCTTCAGCCCCACGTCGAGCACCAAGGGCAGTTGGTCTTTGCGCAGCGTCCGCAAGTCGGAGGCGACCATCAGTCGCTCATCCATCTTGCGGTACACCTTGATTTTGTCGACCATGTAGTGGGGTAGGTTGTCCAAGGCGACCTTGGGGTCGCCGTTGAAAAAGTCCTCGCCGTTTACGAGCAGACTTTCCACTTTTTGTCCGTTGATGTAAATCTCGCCTCCAGGCTCAAGCTGGGCACCGGGAAGCAGACGAATCAGCTTGTCGAGCATCGAACCAGAGCTCAATTGGAAGGCATCGGCGTCGTAGACGATGGTGTCGCCGCGCATCACCATCTTCAGCTTGGTTGCCGTTACGACCACTTCTTTCAGCGTCACCTCCTTCTTCATGCGTATCTTGTGCATCAGTATCTCGCCAAACGAGTCGCCCGTGTGCCTGTACTTCGTGTACTTGAAGTCGACGTTCTTATAGGCGGGGTAATAACCGTCGTGCTCAAACTTCATGATGTATTTGCCCGGGGCCTTGATGTCGCGATACACCTGCCACCAACCGAAACGCTTTGCCGAGAAGGTCTCCACTACTGTGCTGTCCATGCTCATGAGCGTCACAGTTGCGGAATCGAGATCTTCCTTCGTAAAGGAGTCCTTGATGAAACCGTCTATATGATATTTTTGGGCAAAAGCCAAAGAAAATGTGAATACAAAAAAAAGTAAGAAAAGTCGTCTCATACAGTATTGTTTTAGCTGTTCCATCTTGGCATTGAAAGTCAAGGTGGAACAACTTAAGTGATGTTAGTTAAAATCCAAATACGAAGCCCATACCTGGAGCTGGCTTGGGAGGTGCCAATGTCGTTGATGGCGTTTTTGGCGCAGTAGTTGGTACGGCTGCTGTCTTATAACAATTACAGTTGTTGCTCCCACATGGGCAGTTGTCGACTTTAGACGGAGGACAGCCGCAATTGTTACTATCGCAAGTGCAGTTGTTCGGAAGCGTATCACATTTGCAGTTGTTATCGATACCACCGCTTAAAGCGGCAAACCCACCTCTTAGCAATCCCTCCTTTGTCTCCTTCAGAGGGACGAAGCCTTGTTTGGCCAATAGTGTCTCTAGGTTCTTTAGGTTGTTCATTGTGTTATTATTTGAGTTTAGTACTGATGCGATAAAATCGCATTAGTACTGATGCGATAAAATCGCATAGTTATTAAAATTCATCAAATAAAGT